>CALMET010000180.1 GCA_937863195.1 uncultured bacterium | reverse complement strand
CCGACAACTCTGAAGTTCCTCACACCAACTCGTTGGGTGGCGCTTCATTGGATTGGGCTAACGACGTATTCGTCGAAGACCTCACCCAGACCCAGACCCTTACTCGCTAATCGCGTTTAAGACTGTGTTTATCAAAACCCGCCGCAAGGCGGGTTTTGAGTTGGGCTTTCTCCGTCCGCCTGCGGCGTCCACCTCTTTCACTTCGTGAAAAAGGGGATATGGATTTAGGCGGCGATGGTTGTTCGGATAGTTTTTATGACGGTGTCGATATCATTTGCGATTTCATCGTTGGTAAAACGCAGCACTCGACAACCAATTTTTTGGAGGTAGTTGGTGCGGATGATATCGTATTCTTTCTGGTCGGGTACATCGTGAATTTTGCCATCGACCTCGATAATAAGCCTGGTTTCATAGGCGTAGAAATCCACAACATATCTACCAAAACTAAATTGGCGTCTAAAGCGGATTCCGAAGTTTTTATCACGTAGATGCTTCCAAAGGATTTTCTCGGTTTCTGTTTGTCGTTTGCGTAACTGTCGGCGGTTGAGCTTTCTTGTTTGGAGGATTTGAATGTTCGTCATAGATATACTCCGTTTACTTTTTTGGCGATGGCGTCAAGGGGGCTTTCTCCGGCCGCCTGCGGCGTCCACCTCTTTCACGTTCGTGAAAAAGAGGATATGGATTTGCGAACATTGTATTAAATCGCTATCTCCCTTTTCACGAACGTGAAAAGGGACACCCCGAAGGGGAGGGAAAAGCCTCGCCTCTGGCAGTGAATGGTCGGCCAGTGTATCCTATCCCACATTATGACTCGCGCATCTGCCATAAAGTTCTTTAAAGCGATTACGCTTATCGGTGTGTACGGAGGATTACTTGTTCCTCCGATGTTTATCCCGGTGGTGATCTTTCCGTTTGTTTTTTCTAAGTTGATTTTTTTGCAGGTCCTTATTGGGATCACGTTTCCTGCTTATGTTGCATTGGCGTGGATGGAGCCGGCCTATCGTCCAAAAAAACATATCTTAACATGGGCATTGCTTTGGTATTTTGCCGCCGTGGCGTTGTCTGTTGTCTTTGCGGTTGATCCGATGCGTGCGTGGTGGGGCAATCAAGAGCGTATGAATGGGTTGTTCACGCTTTTGCACTTCTTGGCGTGGTTCTTGATGATTACGGGTGTTATTCGCACCTGGGATGAATGGAAGAAGCTCTTGCGTTTTGAAGTGTGTATTGCCGGTTTCATGGCGGTTGTTGCCATGTTGCAGAAGTTGAATCCGAGCTTGCTCATGTTTCCTGCTGGTCCTCGTGTGGGTGGCTTGGTGGACAATCCTATCTACATGGCGGCCTATCAGATTTTTAACCTGTTCTTCTTGGCATTATTGTGGTGGAAGGAAACCTCTAAAGGATGGAAATGGGCCTACGGATTTATCGCCGCGTTGGCAACCATTGCCTTCTTTTTGGCGCAGTCACGTGGTGCTTTGGTGGGCTTAGCGGTGGGGTTGGTGGCATTCACCTTTTATGTCGGTGTCTTTTCAACGAATAAAAAACATAAGCTCGCGGTATTGGGCGGTCTCGTTGCGATGGGCTTGGGCTATGGAGGATTGTTTTTGG
>CALMET010000179.1 GCA_937863195.1 uncultured bacterium | reverse complement strand
CACCTGGGCTGCGGTGAGCCGGCGTACACCTGGAGCTCGCAGCTGCTCGAGTCGGTCGACGGTCTGCCGTACATCGGCCTCAACTCGGCGTCGCGGCACGTCTACGTGTGCACCGGGCTCTCGGGCAACGGCCTCACGCTCGGCACGGCCGGCGCAATCATCGTCTGCGACCAGATTCTCGGCGTGCAGAACCCCTACGCGAACGTGTTCGAGGCCACGCGCATCAAGCCCATCGCGTCGCTGCTCCCGTTCGTGAAAGAGAACGTCGACTTCCCCTCGCACCTCATCGGTGACCGCCTCGGCGGCGACGGCATCGAGGCCGTCGCGAAGATCGCCAACGGAGACGGCCGCGTGCTGAAGGTTCACGGGCGGCGCGTCGCCGTGCACCGTGACGACGAAGGCGGGCTGCACGCCGTCAGCGCGGTCTGCACCCACATGGGCTGCCTGGTGAAGTTCAACGACGTCGAGCGCACGTGGGACTGCCCCTGCCACGGCTCGCGTTTTGACAGTAAAGGAATTGTAATAAATGGACCTGCACTATCAAACTTAGAAGAAATAAAATAATTTTAATTATAAAATATGAAATCAATCTGGAAAGGCTCTATAAGTTTCGGCTTAGTAAATATTCCTGTAAAGATGTATTCAGGCACTCAGAGTCATAACTTAGATCTTGATATGCTTCGAAAAAGCGACCATTGTCAGGTGAGATTTATGCGGGTGTGCAGAGACGACGGCAAGGAAATTCCCTATGAAGATATTGTAAAAGGTTATGAATATAAAGAAGGTGATTATGTTATTCTAACTGATAAAGATTTTGAAAGCGCAAATGTAGAGAAAACTCATACAATTGAAATAGTTCACTTTGTAGATGAGAAAGGAGTTGATACAATTTATTATGAGAAACCATATTTTCTCGAGCCGGAAAAATCAGGCGTAAAGCCATATGCTCTTTTAATAGAGGCGATTAAGAAGACAAAAAAAGTCGGGATAGGAAGATTTGTTTTAAAGAACCGTGAGCATATTGGAGTTGTCAGGGTTTATAATGATGCTCTTATTTTTAATCAGATAAGGTATCAGGATGAAGTAAGAGGAAATGTTCTTTGGGCATTTAACCACGCACATTTGATAGAGATTAGAAATTATGTTGCTGCGCAATTACGTGAAAGACCCATCAGCAAACTTAAAATGACGATGGTAGATAAGCTTCCTGAATTTATTAAAAGTGCGAAGAATAGGAGTGAAGTTATAGATG
>CALMET010000178.1 GCA_937863195.1 uncultured bacterium | reverse complement strand
TTCGGAACCTGATTCCGGTTCGTATAGCCAAACTCCTTTTGAAGTCGCTGGACGACTTCCTTATCATAGAGAGTCCTCAACCGCGGCGGTGCGGTGCGCTTGATCTCAGGACCAGGCGCGGTCTCCGACTTGCTGCCCTTTTCTGCGGACTTGCGCCCAGCAGCGGCCTTGTTTCCGCCGCCTTTATTAGCACCAGCTGCCGCAGCAGGCTTGGCTGGTTTTGCGCCTTCTTTTTTCTTCTCGTCGGCCATCTGTCTGTGACTCCGTTCGCTTCTGCGAATCCCAAGAACTCGGCAGGACCCGAACTGTCAGTGGTTCTAGCTCTGAGCCTCAATCACCGCGCCGCTTTTGGCGACGCGCTGTTTGGCTCCCTCTTTCGTCACAACACGAACCCGAGTCGGTTTATCCGTCTGAGGATCGATCGGCATCACATTCGAAATGTGAACCGAGCCTTCCTTTTCTACGATTCCGCCCTGCTGGTTCTTTTGCGACGGCTTGGTGTGACGCTTTACCATCTGGAGGCGCTCAATGACAACACGGTTGTCATTCGAGTCGGTCTTATGGATGATCTTCACCACCCGACCACGCTTGCCCTTCTCTTTGCCGGCGATCACCTGAACGAGATCGCCCTTGCGAATGCGCTCCATTACAGCACCTCCGGCGCAAGCGAGATAATCTTCATGAACTTTTTGGCGCGGAGTTCGCGAGCCACTGGTCCAAAGATACGGGTACCAATCGGCTCGTTCTCTTTGTTGACCAGCACCGCCGAATTGGTGTCAAAGCGGATGTAGCTACCATCGGGACGAGCCACCTCTTTGGCGGTTCGCACGATTACTGCACGGGCTACATCGCCCTTTTTGACCTTCGAGTTAGGAAGGGCCTCTTTGATAGAGACGACTATCACGTCTCCAACCGAGGCATACTTTCGCCGCGAGCCGCCAAGAACCTTGATGCAAAATACTTTCTTTGCACCAGAGTTGTCAGCAACGTCGAGGACGGTTGTCATTTGGATCATGGCTAATCACCCAACCTTGGTGCTGTTTAGACGCGCCGAGCCTTTTCAATCAGCTCGATCACTCGCCAGCGCTTCTCTTTAGAGAGAGGGCGGGACTCAATGATGAGCACCTTATCACCGACGTGAGCGCCGTTATCCGAAGAGTGCGCCTTGTATTTGGAGCGCTTGGTCACAAACTTACCAAACTTGGCATCCCGAACACGGCGTGTCACCACCACCACCACGGTCTTATCCATCTTGTCCGAGGTGACGACACCCACCATCTTCCGACGGCTGCCACGCTCCTGCTCGGCGGCAGGATTCTGGTTCTTGCTATCCATGGCTTACTTGGTTCCCTTGCGACGTTCCGCAATGACCGTCATGACTCGAGCAATCTCACGGCGAGTCGCACGAATTTGACTCAAGTTCTCGAGCTGATTGGTGGCGTGCTTGACGCGCAGCTTAAATAGCTGATCCTCAAGTCGGCTCAACCGACCATCGAGTTCCGCCGGTGCGGACTCACGCATTTCGCGAAGTGCAGCAGCGATCTTCATCACACGCCTCCTTGGTCACGCGCAACAAAACGAGTGCCGATCGGGAGCTTGTGATGAGCAAGTCGGAATGCCTCCCGAGCTAGCTCCTCGCTGACACCCTCTAGCTCGTACATTACGCGACCTGGACGCACAACGGCCACCCAGTCCTCGTTATTGCCTTTGCCTTTACCCATTCGGGTTTCGGCAGGCTTCTTCGTGGTAGGTTTATCCGGAAAAATGCGGATATAAACCTTCCCACCGCGCTTGATGTGGCGAGAGATCGCAATACGTGCGGCTTCGATTTGCCGAGAGGTAATCCAACCAGGCTCGGCAGCCTGAAGTCCAAAGTCACCGAAAGACACCGTGTTGCCACCTTTGGCAAGACCACAGGTCCTGCCTTTCATGGCTTTGCGGAATTTCGTTCTCTTGGGCGATAACATGAACGGGCTCCAAGATTCCTAAGTAACAGCCTCTATGAAGCGAACCAGCGCCCGGCTCAAGAGGCGCGCGTCGCTGCTGCACCAGCGCGAACTGGCAGCACTTCGCCCTTGAAAATCCAGCACTTGACGCCGATGACGCCGTACGTGGTGTAGGCTTGGGCAAAGCCAAAGTCAATGTCTGCGCGAAGCGTATGCAGAGGCACCCGTCCTTCGCGATACCACTCATAGCGAGCCATCTCGGCACCGCCAAGACGACCGGACGATGCAACACGGATTCCCTTGGCTCCGAACTTCATCGCCGTCTGAATCGCCTTCTTCATTGCCCGCCGGAACGCCACACGACGCTCAAGCTGGGTAGCAATGTTCTCGGCGACTAGCTGCGCGTTGATCTCGGCTTTGCGGACTTCCTGGATATTCAGGAAGACTTCATTATCGGTGAGTGCCTGAATCTCTTTCTTCAGCTGCTCAACACCTGCTCCGCGCTTACCGATGACGATGCCAGGACGAGCGGTGTAAATATTGATCTTCGCCTTGTTGGCGGCGCGCTCAATCTCTACCCCCGCGATTCCGGCATGGCTCAACTTCTTCTTGATCTCATTCTTGAGCTTGACGTCTTCGTGGAGCCACTTTGCGTAGTTCTTCTCCTCGTACCATTTAGAGCTCCAGCTCTTAATGACACCAAGGCGGAATCCTATCGGATGAGTTTTCTGGCCCATTGCCCTTGCCTTTTACTCTGCGACGACGATGGTTACGTGGCTTGTCCGGTGCTGGATACGGTTGGCACGACCCATAGCACGCGCCATCCAGCGTTTAAGTATGGGCCCATTGTCGATGGAACACCCTCTCACAACGAGAGAGTCCACATCGGAAGTGCCCCTGTTCTCTGCGTTGGCCACAGCGGACAGCAGAAGTTTCCGAATGACACGCGCCGAACGCTTGGGCGTATGCTTAAGCATCGCCATCGCTTCATCGACTCGCTTACCCCGCACGAGGTTGGCCACCACGCGCATCTTACGGGGCGAAATTCGCACATGCCTGCAAACGGCTTTGGCTTCCATGTCTAAAGTTCCCGGCACCGAGCAATAACGAGGACGGACGTGGACTTACCACGCATGCTCGTCCAAATTCAACCCGATTTTTTAGGGGAATCACGAAAAGTCCTCACTGACCTTTCGCGATCGACCCGACCCTACTTCTTGGCTGGCGCAGCTGGCTTCGAGGGCGCAGCAGACTTCGCTTTCCGATCACCTGAGTGACCGTGGAAAGTCCGGGTCTGTGCAAACTCACCCAGCTTATGGCCGACCATATTCTCGGTCACGAACACCGGGACGAATTTCTTGCCCTGGTGAACCGCAAAAGTAACACCCACCATCTCGGGAACAACCGTGGACCGACGCGACCAAGTCTTGATGACTTTCTTGCTCTTGGTCTTTACTGCGTCGAGCACCTTAACCATCAAGTGCTTGTCAACGAAGGGTCCCTTTTTGATCGAACGAGCCATCGTCTACTAACCCTTTGTGCCACGGCGACGGACGATGAACTTGTCGGTCGCCTTGTTCTTTCTGGTCTTGTAGCCCTTGCTCGGCATGCCCCAGGGCGAACAAGGGTGACGGCCACCTGAGGAACGACCCTCACCGCCGCCCATCGGATGATCCACGGGGTTCATGCCAACACCACGGTTGTGGGGACGCTGTCCCTTCCAACGCAGGCGACCAGCCTTGCCCCATTGAATGTTGCCGTGATCAAGGTTCCCAACTTGGCCTACGGTAGCCCGACAGCTCATATGAACTCGCCGAACTTCACCGGAAGGAAGACGAACCTGCGCCCAGTCTCCCTCTTTCGCCATGAGTTGAGCTGAACCGCCAGCCGATCGAACTAGCTGACCACCCGCACCAATCTTCAGCTCGACGTTATGAATCGCCGTGCCAAGTGGAATATAGCGCAGAGGCAACGAGTTACCCGGCTTGATATCTGCGCTGTTCGCAGAGATCACGGTATCACCAACGCCCAGCTTGTCTGGACAGAGGATGTAGCGCTTATCGCCATCTGCGTAGTGCAGAAGGGCAATGCGGCAGCTTCGGTTAGGATCGTATTCAACAGCGGCAACCTGAGCTGGCACGCCCGTCTTTTCCCGACGGAAATCGATCTGACGATAACGTCTCTTATGACCACCACCATGAAACCGGGTGGTGATGCGACCGAAATTGTTGCGACCGGCACGCTGAAGCTTGCCGCTGGTGAGCTTCTTTTCTGGAGTCGACTTGGTGATCTCAGAGAAATCAAACCCAGTCATTCCACGTCGACCCGGAGAGGTCGGCTTGTAAATCTTGATACCCATCAGACGCCCTCGAAGAACTCGATCTTGTTACCAGGCTCAAGGGTCACGATGGCCTTCTTCCAGTCAGCTCTC
>CALMET010000177.1 GCA_937863195.1 uncultured bacterium | reverse complement strand
GTACTCCTGGGTAGACCATCTATCCCGATATTCATCGGGACCCCACGAGATAACGCCTTCAAACGGGCCATCAGTGCCACGAACATCTTCATTCCCCAACGAAGACTCGAGACAAGGCAAATGGTTACTTCTATTTTACCTTTCCAAGACCCCTACCAGGGGCAATGGATACTATTTCGCTTAACAAAGCCCCGTATCATGCATTTTCAGCATGATACGGGGTATGTGGTTAACCTGTGTATAAACTATGGATTACTTGGTTCAGGGCTAGGGGCCGGTTCTGGAGCGGGTTCAGGCGTTGGCTCTGGCTCAGGAGTAGGCTCCGGCGCTGGTTCTGGCTCAGGCTCTACCGAAGGTTCAACAACCTCCTCAATATCTGGTTCTGCTTCTTGAACGACAACCTGTCCTGAAGTCGGGTCCACCAGCAATGACGTACCATCAGACATGATCATCATAGTCGAACCATCGAGAGCACGGGCCTCCCAACCAAAGACCACATCAAAGGTCTGCGGTTGCTCTAAGATAATGTCGAAGCCCGTATCCGTGTAGTTATCGGTTGACCATGCTCCCACAATCAAACCACGAGGTGTCGTCTGGACGAATGGATAGCCGTTCAACGTTTCAAACGTGATACGTACTTTCACCGCACCCGTCTCAATTTTCGCAAGACCGCGACGCACGACGTCAGGCTCTGAAGCAACGACATTGGTGATATAGGTATTATTCTCAACAACTTGATCAATGTTATTTGGCTTCGAGTACCAGGATGTCTTCACAAAGACCTCGATCTTACCGACATCTGCGCCGTTATAGGATTGAAGGGCGATGCCTACGATAGGTCCATCCTCAATCGCCTTACCAGCAACACCAGGAATACTTGTCGGAGCAAGTAAATCACCCGTTTTAATCTCACCATTAATCGTCGATACCTTAGTTGGCACGCGACCCGCGAGAGCAACAGGGTGAGACCCTGTAGCCTGACGGCCAAGCAAGAGACCCGGATCAGAGGAGATAATACCCATCGGCAATGTTGAAGTATTCGATGAACGAATCACCTGCATGTCTTGTACCGTACTCGCGACAACGATATCGCCAGGCTCAAGCATATCTGGCGACTCATAGGTTTCGGCAAGATCGAATGCGTCTGCTGTAATAGTACCATCGGCAAAGATCGAACCAGAGACCGCTGCAGGACATGGGGTACCGTTATTTACATCGTCCAAACATAGACCGCCTACATCATACCCAATAACCATGTTGAAATCCCCTACACCAGTGAGTGTTGAGCTTGCACCAATAAGAACATGTCTTGCATACATATCCCAATTATTACCGGTTAAACTTGATGTTGCGTTTCTAAAGGTTACTGCTGGGGCGGTCGTTGATACGCCCTGCAATTCAACTCTGCCACCGGTACTAGAGGCTCCTTGACCACCTCTGACAGTAACATCTTCATCCGTCATACGAATAAACGTCCCTTTATTGTTCCCTTGACTGAAGATAAACATATCACTTGCTTCTGAGGGTGAGTGATAGCTATATAAACCGGTAGAGGTCACACCGCTTAAACCAACAGCACTAAATGGTGCTCCCGCATTACGATTTGCTGTCGTGAATAATGCCGTACCTGTGACCGTACCGCCTAAGGTAAAGTTCGCGATATCAAAACCTTCTACCCCTCCCGGTACATGCGAAGTCTCCAATACCGATCGAGCACTGATTGGACCTACTGAGTAGTCATGACCAAGGGTACCCGTGACCAAACTCAATACCGTTGAACTGACGCCTTGAGCATACACCTCATTCCAACGACGGCTTGATGAGCCGAGATCATAGAGATCCGTAGTGAACGGTACAAGATCACTACCAACGTAGTTACTACCAGACAAAACGATATTTGAGTTAAACGTCGTCGTTGCACTCGTGAGAACAATCTCATCAAGCACAGCCTCTAGAAATAAGTCATTTGTTGAAATGATATTAAGCGTACCGGACACCGTATCACCCATGATATAGGAGCTCGAAGTTGACCCCGGCGGTAACGATTCATTGGCAAAGAATTCAATAAAGTGCTGATTATCCCAAGTACCAGAGCCATGCGTAAACCCAATACCATCATTCGTAAATCCTTCTGAAACCAAAGTACGATAGGCATCTACCCACGGGAACGCAGGAAAAAGATCAGGTGCCGTTGTAGAAGTAAAAAGGGTAAACGGTCCAAAGCCTGTATCAATCGACGTACCGATATCATATGCCTCCTGAAGAGAGTGGCTATTCAAGCTATCTTCAGTAACAACTCCAACCCAACCTGAATCCGTACCATCGGTATTAATATAAAGATTCGTATTTGGACCGCCCGTTGATAGACTGCGGATCAATAAATCACCGGATTGAGAAGGTGTAATCAGACCATTTGGATCATTATCGTCTAGCAGATGTATAACGTTTTGAGAAAGGGTGTTATCTAAACGAATCATCTCAGTCGCTGCTGGCGTTAGATTAAACAACTTAAATGCCGCATCGTTGCCAAACGGATACGTCTCGACGGTAAGCAAATCGAAGAGACCGAGTGTCGCTGATGCTGCACTCATTGAAACAGAGTCCTCAGAGAGGGCGATCGTGACCGTCGCATTACCAATAGTAAGCGAAGAACCTGTGTCAAAGACTTCGTGCGAAAGGTATGCGGACGATAAAGAGCTCTCAGGGTTATTTCGATCATTCGTAAAGGTAAATAGCGTACCTGTGGTGTTACCGTCTTGGGTGATAGAGATATCAAAACCGACGTTTGCATCATAAGCGCTACCCGCGCCAAAAACCTTCGTATGATCTATCGGACTCCCTCGCACACTAAAAGTAAAATCATCGGGTGTGCCGAATGCAGCCGTAAGATCAATACGCCCATCATCTAACGTGATGAAACGACCTGCGTCATAGGCATCCTGAAGATCACCACCTCCAGCTGGACAGTTGGTGCCATTCTCAAGACAAACGCTTACAGAACCAACTGTCAACGAACCGGTAACTTCAAATGAGCCGGTAGAAGTTGTGTCGCCATTAATCAACATCCCATCTGGAGTGATATTAAGCGAAGTAAAATCTACGCCTTGGTTACTCGTAATCGAGAAATCCCCGGACTCTGTACCATACATATAAACACCATCACTACTAAGATCATCAACATCGCTTGCAAAAGCGATATAGGTACCCGTTGCCGTGCCGGCTAATCTCATTGAACCCATAGCGAGACCGCTTTGTGAGCTCGATGCTCCAAGCATCACAAAATGATTATACCCTTCATACGTTGGAAAAAGTGGCGCGAGCGTGTTTGTACCAGAGGCATACCCTTGAAGCGTTACTGGGCCGCCCTCTACTTCAATCGTTCTACCTTCACCGATACCAGTGCCGTCATAAGCTGTCTGTAGAGTACCGCTGCCAGCAGGACAATTCACACCGTTTTCAAGACAAACACTCTGCCCACCAACGGTGAGATTCGTTGTTGTCACATTAGAAAAGAAACCGTTCCATCGCAAAGCTGATGTACCGAGTAGGTAGGTATCATCCAAGTCAGGAACGAGTTGACTTGCGACCTCACCCATCATGATGAGAGTCGTTAGCAGCGTCGTCGTTGGAGCGTCAAGAAGAATCTCACCTCCTGAAGATTGCAGGTTGATGACTCCTTGATTTGGAGCAAATAAACCAAGATTACCTTGAGAGGCGATGATGAAATCACCCGTCGCCACTTCTGACGAGATATACGATGTGGTCGCATTAAATGGATCGTTTACATCTGATGTGAAAAACATGAATGTCGACGTAGTATCAACTGATGAAGAGGTATGCCCAAGAACAAAGCCCTCATCACCAAAGCCCTTAGATACGAGAGACCCATACCCATCGGTGGTAGGCGATCCGATCAAATCCGTCCCAGAAGCATACCATTGCAATGTTACCGGCCCACCCTCAAGATTAATGGTTCTCCCTTCACCGATACCGGTGCCGTCATAAGCTGTCTGTAAGGTTGCACTACCAGCGACAGGACAATTCACGCCATTCTGCAAACAAACGCTTTGTCCACCCACGGTCAATGAGCTTGTTACAATCAGATTTGCTGACGTAGCATTACTAAATTCACCATTCCAGCGATAATTCGAGAGACCAAGTGAAAACGTATTATCATTTTTTGGGATAATATCTCCACCCGACCATGTACTCGTCGGGGTCATTTCAATATCGTTTTCTTCAATGCCTTCTTTCACTTCAAACAACATACGATGAAAACCGTCAGCTGATGCTTGATTCATCAATATCTCAGCATAACCATCATTTGTAGTACGATCTTCACGATAAAGCAGCAACATTCCATCATTTGAGCCATCA
>CALMET010000176.1 GCA_937863195.1 uncultured bacterium | reverse complement strand
CCTTGAGCATCCAAGATAGGGTGTTTTTCTTCTGCCTCCCATGCAACTGGTAACGTGATCTTAAGAATTCTTGCAACTTCTGCCTTTAGCGGGTTTTCTGCCGTGTCACTCAATCTTTGCAATTCATTTAACAAATCCCCTCGCTTCATACCGACAACATGCTCTTTCATAAATTGCGCACCACGATCAAGTGTTAACGACTTGGTTAACAGACGTGCGTGCAATTCTAACTCCCAAGACTGTTGGTGAGCGATGATTGCTGCCATGCGTTTAAGTAATTGATCACCCTCTGCCGCCGTTGTCCTGCTATCTACATAACGCTCCATAAGCTCTCCTGGCATATACACCGAAGTATTTATCACAGGTATCTTGCCTTCTTTTGGTAAATCGTAGGTAGAACCTGGCTCGTCGGATTCAACATCATACCAGTAGGCATTTGCGATATCACCTGATGCCGTTCTCTGAAGGCCGCGCGCAAGCTTATAGGCGTGTTCGACAGGGTCAAGCGTTCCATCCACCACGACTAATGCGCCTTCACGTTCATTCTCTTGATCAAGATAGAGTAATAAACTATCGGCACCAATGGTTTTATCGTCGATATCACAGGGATCGAATGGTACGACGTCCCCATTTGCCACGTCATAGCGCCCCTTTAAGGCACCGTCCGTTGCATACGCTTCAAGAATGACATATTCAAGATAGCCAGACGCTTCGTGCTTATTACCAGCCGAATGCTCGATTTTTTTTCTATGATAGAGCTGGCGATCATCTTCACTGATCGTTATACGGCCACCATTCTCTGAAGGCTTCCAGGCAATTGAACGGTTTTCTCTCCACCAACGAACGATATCCAACTGTTGTTCGCGAGTTGGGATAGGTCGTTCATTTTTTGTTTTTGCACCCAAAGTCGTTTGCGGCAATCGCGCAGGCATCTGGGCTGGCCTTCGTTTGATGACTCCTCCCATTGCTGTAGGCATCCCTTCTGGAGCCATGAGTGGACCTTTTTCGGATGGGTTTTTCATACGTTGTTAAGCGAAATAGTACCACATTCATATTATGTCAACAATAGACTTGACATAATTGACATATTCTGCTAGCGTTCTGCTGCCGTGATAGCCAAACCCTTGATGAGCCTTTCTTCTTTCATTCTGACCATGCCTGAGAATGAATGATGAGAGGCCCACCAACCACCGGGTCTCCAGGAGTTACACATGGAAAAGCTCATCAGTGAGAGTGTTTCGTCCCTCAAGACCCTTCTGACCGGCTTCGGCCGCAACGAAGAAGCGCGCAAGCGCTATCTGAAAGAGCGGCAGCGGTTCATCCGCGAGCTCAATCAGAGCGGGATCTTTCCTCCGCGCGAGTTGCTCGAACGGGGCACGCTGCACGAGATCCAGGCATGGGCCACGGCCCGGTTGGATGACGCGAAGTTCGTGGCCCGCCTCAAGCGGTGGCACGACAACGCGGAGGCGTGGAAGGAGCTTGTCGCTCTTCTGCGCAAGGTGAACGCCCTCGAGGACGAGAACGGCCAACCGCGCACAACGCTGCGGTGTGGACGTGACTCGGAGGCTCAGCACCTGGCACGAGCAAAGGAGTTCTTGACCGACCGCGAGCGTACCCTCTTGGGA
>CALMET010000175.1 GCA_937863195.1 uncultured bacterium | reverse complement strand
TCAGCTCAACAAACCTTGATAATCAAGGCATCACGCTCGCGGCCGGCATGACCAACCCACCAACGCTTGTAGGCAGCATTAGCAATATCTACAGCTATAACGCAGCCGGTCTCAAGCTCGATAATGCTAATAACAATACCTTTGAAAATCTCTTTATTGGGAATAACGATGTCGGTATCTTGTATGTAAACGGTGCAACGGGCAATGTGCTTGAAGATACAATTTTTGATACGAATACTGTTCAAGATATCGTGAGTAATACTTCAGGTGGTACTAACGACCTCGTGAATGCGCTGTTCACTCGCACTATGTCCGTCATCGATGATGGTACGGTACGTGTCTTCTATGACGCCTCGGTTCGTGTTGTTGATCCGTTATTAACGCCTCTTGAGGGTGTAGGTGTACAGTTCTTGTCCAGCAATGGCCTCACCAATATCAACGCGACAACAAATAATCTTGGGCTCACGCCAGAAGTTGAGACCTTAGCTTATCTCATGACGCCGAGCTCTATCGCACTCACGAGTGGTGACTATAATCCCTTCACGATTACGGCATTCAATAATGGAATCTATCCAACTACGTCAACGCCTGCCACGCTCTCTGAAATCAGCGTCTTCGATGTCATGATGAGCCCGGCGCCTGTGGTAGTGCCCCCTGTCACGATTGGTGGTGGAGGCGGTGGGTTGCCGACGATTGATCCTCGTACCGGTACCTATCCACCGATCGAACCGGTTGAGCCAACGGCTCCAACGACACCGATCGTAAAAGAGACAAGGATCCACATGCTCGTGAAGCTTGCTGATGACCGCAATCCTGAAACACAAGAAGATAGCACGGTGTACTATATTGGCGCTGACAATAAGCGACATATCATCCCAAATGAATCTGTCTTTAACTCGTGGTATTGCGACTTTAGTAAGGTGGTCATTACAGACCGAGCTACGCTGTCTAAATACCCAATCGGATCTAACGTGACCTATCGCCCTGGTTTAAACCTCGTGAAGTTCCCAACGAATCCGCGTGTGTATGTTGTGCAGGCTGGCAGACTTCTTCGTCCCATTAAAGACGAGGCTTCTGCAACAGCATTATTCAGTATTCAATGGGCAAAGCTCGTTCATGACCTGCCTGACACCTCTTACGGTGACTATGTCTTCGGTGATGAGATCCCTGAAATGACCGATCTATCATCGCTCAATCTCTCACCGAGTTACCCGAGTGGTGAGATGAGTATCGAGGGATACTATGAGATTGTGACGGGTGGGCAAGAATGCCGGTAAGAACATTAGAGACGAAATATCCCCCACAAGCGTGGGGGATATTTTTCATTATCATACCCGGGGGTTAGATCGAGCGGATTTTTTGGATCCAGCGATAAAGGGTCTCATTCGCGGGCAGATCCCAGGTACCTTCATAGCGTACCAACTCCCCTCCCCAACCTGACTTGAAGCGCGTAATACCTTTCCAACCTGGTTTGAAGAAAACATCTTGTTCATCGTCGGGATTGCATCCCCACAAGTCATACCAGTGTTTGCCTTCGGCCTTTGCCGACAGTATCGCGTTTAGATGGAGGGCAAACGGTGCCATCGCCTCACGTTGCTCAGAAGAAGAGGCGCCGAAAAGATAGGTCGTCGTATCAGCACTGACGGCTTCAATTGAAGCGGCGAGTAAGACGCCTTCTTTCTCTGCTAAGCGCAAACGAATAAGGCCTTCTGGAGAGAGCGCTTTGAATAAGCGCTCGACATAACTCGCAGAGAGAGGTTTAAAGCCATCGCGTTTGGCGGTTTCTTCTTCAAGGGCGATATAGCGAGCGATGTCTTGGTCGGTGCCAAGACGCACTATTACACCGTGGCGCTCAGCGAGGCGGGCATTGTAGCGGGTTTTGCTATGCATTTCGGCTAAGAGCGTCTCTTCGGTTTTGTTCAAATCGATAAGCCTCGTGACAGCCGGCTCATATGAACGGCGGCGCTTGAGTCCGCGTTCAATCAGCCATTTTGAGCTCAGGGCGATCGACGGCATCGGCATGGGTTCTATGCGCAAAAACGTTGCCGAAGAAAAGGTCTTTTTAAGCGCTATTATCGCTCTACTCCAATCATCGAGTGTTGCGTGTTCGTTAATCTGAAATGGACCATACGGCATGAGCCAATAATTCAAAAAAAAGATCTTCGCTTGCTGAATCGCTTGCACAGCAAAAAGGGCTTTTCCTTTATCGTTTACGAAGGCGAGACGCTTCACATTTT
>CALMET010000174.1 GCA_937863195.1 uncultured bacterium | reverse complement strand
GGACATTTATTTAGCCTATCCATCTCTCCTCACCCCTCCAAGTAACAGAGCTACTGTCCTGACGAACAACACGTGGTATTTACGTATACTCAACGCTTGACAAAAAGCACTCTTTCAGGTAATTTCACCGTGTACTTTGCGGCCGCAAATGTATAAAAAGTCCCAGAACGGCCGCCACACCTAGCCCTAGCGGCGGGCAGTGGCTTGGACCTAGTGCTGGATACTCTCCGGCATGCGTCCACTGAACATAGGGCACCCCAGCGACGATTTGAGACCATGTCTTGAACGTCGCTGTTTTTATTTAGCGAGAAACGATAACCATCTTCACTCTTCCACTCATCCCCTTTTTGATCTCGATATTCGATTTTGCGCAATCAAAATACTCTGCCAGCACTCGAATGAGCTCAGCGTTCGCTTCACCATCAACTGGCGCAGATTTTAACTTTACGATCAGTACTCCATCTTTTTCACCCATCACTTCTGATTTGCTGCTGCGTGGGGTGACTTTTACACGTACCGAACTCTTTGCCTGCATATATTTTTTTGGTTAGGCATCTCTCTTTAAAGAGAGATCGCTTCAGTGTTTTTCAGAATCCCCTTTAAAGGGGATGTCACATCTAAAAAATAAACAGCGTGACAAGGGTTCACGGCACCGGATCATATCCCCCATCATTCCATGGATGGCATCGGCTGATGCGTTTTGCGCCGAGCCATACGCCTTTGAAGAATCCGTATTTGCGAATGGCTTGTTCAGTATATTCTGAGCACGTTGGATGAAAGCGGCAGACACGATTTCTTACGATATAACGAAGAGGACCGTGGTCTGGCGACAACGTCATCTGATAAACGCGGATCAATCCAATACCTAACCAAGCGAGCGGGCTCATGCGTCTTTTTTAAATACGACCGAGGTTTTGCGTTTTGCTTTGAGATTTTTACGCGGTGCCGGAGGCAATAAAAGCGTTGCCGGAATTTTTTCAAACGCGTGCAAGATCGATTCTTTGAGCACGGCAAAATCGACATCAAGAACATTTGCCTTGATCATAAACATCAGATCGAGTTTTTCTGGCCACTGTGTTTTGATCTCACGTAATGCAGCACGCATGCGGCGTTTTACGAGATTGCGTTTATTGGCGCGCTTAAACACTTTTGTTGAAGCGACAAAACCAATCTTTGTTTCTTCAGATGGGCGAAGACGCAAAGTGAATTCTTGCGCATAGATAACACGGCCCTTTTGTGACAAGAGGGCAAAATCGCGTTTGCGGCGCAAGCGGTCTGGTTTAGCCAACATACCTAGAGAATATCAGATTTTACGAAAACCGCCCCGACGATTGTCGGGGCGGTTTAGCGATTAGCGGCGCGAGCGGACAACCTGTGAGGTTTTAATCGCGATCGTTTTGCGGCCCTTGGCGCGGCGGCGGCTCAAGACAGCAACACCATCTTTGGTGCTCATGCGGGCAAGAAAGCCGTGGACGCGGGCGCGACGTTTGGTGCGCGGCTGATAGGTTCGTTTTGTAGCCATAGGGTTAATGTATGGACGGGATCATAGGTCAAAATGATTTTTTTGGCAATAGTTAGGGATGAAAAAAGCCCAGTGGTAACAAAATAGTCATTTGTTGGTCCACTGGGCCTCATTTCAGAGGGTTTTGACGAGCTGGCGGATGCCGGCGTCGACCGCGGCAGAGACTTCGGGCCAAGTACCGCTCTCACCGATGACGAGACACCTGGGGTGACCACCCCACGAACCCTTGATCCGGTGCGAGAGGGCGCAGGCAGCGTCATAATCTTCTGAGCGAGCGACATTGTTGCCCCGTATCTGCTCATAAATCTCGCGACTGGGCTGCGAGAGGCAGATCACGCCTTGGTAGCGCGCATACTCTGCATCGACCGTCGTTAGGAGAACTTGAGAAAGTGCCGCCACACCTCCTTCGAGGTAGGCGGCATTGTCCATGGTGCCTCGATCGAGGATGATAGCCTTTTTGCCTTCGCGGATCGCCTGATCTTGAGCCGCATGTTCGAAGGCTCTTTGGATGCTGTAGATAAGGCGTTGAAACTTCACCATCCCAACCGTATCGTCGTGAGGCGGCGGCTTGATACCCACGTGAGCGATGACGAGGGTTGCCACCTCAGGAACAAAGGCGAGTTCAGGATATCGATCTCGAAGCTCACCTATAGAAGTGCTTTTACCCGAACCAGGACCTCCCGTTATCACGATCATCTGCAGCGGAGCTGCCGACATCATACTTAGTAGTTGAGTAGGGTCAGCTCCTTCGGTGAGCAAGGTGCTCGCCTCGGCAAGCGCAAGATTATTGAGCGACTCCGTCACTTCACGATCGACCCTGAGAAAGGCCGGAAACGGTGGTAGAGCCTCGTCTTCGTGTGCTAGCTCACGTTCGAGCAGGACCAACCCCTTGAGCGGGCCCTCGAAGATATCGAGCTCCCAGCCTTCGAAAGTGTAGCGGGTCTTTTGAAGTATGAAGGTGCAGGCATCGAGTGCTGCCATACCCATCTCGAGATCGACGGCGTCGGTCTCGTACTCTTTGCGGCAAATACCCGAACCGTTTTTGACGGTGAGAATCGCTTGTTCGTTGTTTTTGATACGTACACGCATGGTTTTACCAGGCGTGGTACCGAGATATCCTTGCACGATGGTGTCTTTGCGCAATCCTGAGAGTGTCTCAGGACTGGTGATTTTCTCGACGAGAAAACGCCGTTCGATTTCGAGTCCGGGTGTAGCTTTGGTCACGATCTGCCTCTTTGTGAAAGAACGATTTCATCGTATCCGCACAATTCACGAACGTCAAAAAGCTTAAGGAAAATCATTTTTGTCTTTTGTTATGCACATTCCTTCCACATCAAAGTGTAAAAGTTGACATGGTTATACACAGGTGAAATTATCCACAACATCTATGGATCTCCAAGCGTTGTGGCAAGCCTCTTTAGGCGAGCTTGAGCTCTCGCTCACCAAAGCCAACTTCACGACGTGGTTTAAAAGCACGTATCTCGCACAGGCTGAAGGCACAAAAGCGATTGTCTGCGTCCCGAATACGTTTACGCAGGCGTGGTTACAAAAAAAATATAATGATCAGATCATCCGCGCACTTCGCAATGCTTCAAACCTTCCTATTCGCGAGATCGCTTATCGCGTTGAGGTAAAGAACACCACACAAATCGCTATTGATGCGGCAAATGCGCCTTCTTCTAGCGGGATGTATAGCGAATCCTCGCAGGCTTTTGCTGCAGAACAACCTACGTCAGCTGCCACAAACACCCATTCAAATAGCGATATCGGATTGAATCCTCGCTATGTCTTTAATTCGTTTATTGTCGGCAAAGGCAATGAGCTTGCACACGCAGCCTGTCAGGCGGTAGCCGGCAAAGCAGGCGAGGTCTATAACCCACTTTTTATTCATGGGGACGCGGGTATGGGCAAGACCCATCTCGTTCAGGCGATTGGTCACCATGTTTTACAGACCAATCCGAATGCGAAGGTGCGCTATGTCTCTTGTGAGCGTTTTGCGAATGAATTCATTCAATCGGTACGCAGCGGGCGCATGAATGAGTTTAAAGACCGTTATCGTTTGGTCGACGTGCTCTTAATCGACGATATTCAGTTCTTGCAGGGCAAAGAAGGTACCCAAGAAGAATTCTTTCATACGTTTAATGCGCTACACCAAGCCAATAAACAGATCGTTATTACGTCGGATCGTCCGCCAAAAGACATTCAAACCCTCGAGAGTCGTCTTCAGTCTCGTTTTGAGTGGGGCATGATGGCCGATATCTCCAAACCGGACTTTGAAACACGTGTCGCGATCTTGCAGGCCAAGACGCGCGAAAAGAATTATCCGCTCTCGATTGATCTTTTACATACGATTGCTGGCTCGATTCAATCCAATATCCGCGAACTTGAGGGGGCTTTGAACAAAATCATTGCCTATCATCAGTTCAAAAATATCCCACCAACGCTTGAATCTATTCAGCCGCTCTTGCAAAGCTTTACGCCGACGATCACGAAGCGATCGATTACACCAAAGCTTTTACTTGAGACAGTGAATACCTATTTTGACATCACCATGGACGAGATGGTCGGCAAGAGTCGCGAAAAACGCCTCGCCCATCCGCGCCAGATTGCGATGTATATGTTGCGCGAAGAGATTAAGTGTTCGTATCCCGCCATTGGCGACCAGGTTGGTGGACGCGATCACACCACCGCGATGCATGCCTGTGAAAAAATCACGAACCTCATCAAAACCGACGAACAGCTCAAACAGGACATCACCCTCTTGAGAGAAAAGATCTATAACCAGAGTCATTAACAGGTTGATCAGAAGATGAACCCAGGTTATCCCCAATTACTGTGGATAACCTGGGTTCTTTTCATTCTTTTTGAGGATATCTCACTCGCTTCACCCTATGAGGATAAAGCTGTGTGTTTAGGTGTTATTACCTGTGTACGAATAGCGCGTAAGTCTGGGTGCTATAGAAGTTATAGCGAGGTGTGCACAGCGAACCTGCATTGAACGCACAGAGCATGTGGACAGAATAAAGTCATTACTTCGCTCTCTATAGCGAAATCCTCGGGTATCCACACTGTCCACACCCCTTACTATTACTATTAGCTTTTATCTTTACTTGATTCTTATAACCCGGGATGAAAAGATCCACTTATCGATATGCATATAGCCTGTACCCAAGAGAATCTTTTACAAGGTCTCTCACTCGTGAGTCATATCACGGCCAAACAAACTAACCTCCCTATTCTAGGGAATGTCTTATTGAAGACAGAAGGGGGCGGACTCAAGCTCTTCTCGACGAATCTCGAGATGGCGATCAGCGCCCAAGTTCGCGGCGTTGTAGAATCGCCAGGAGAGTTCACCGTGCCTGCAAAACTTTTGCAGGACTATATCTCACTTCTCCCTTCAGGAAAGGTTGAATTGATTTTAAAGGATGATGTTCTTGAAGTGCGTGCTCATGGTTCGTCGACGACCATGCGTGGGATGCCGAGTTCAGAGTTTCCTCTTATCCCGAAACTCGCATTAGAGGCTGGCTACCAGATCAAGGCCGAAGCGCTGAAGCTCGCGATCGCTCAAACGGTTTTTGCGGTGTCTGCGTCCGAGGCTCGCCCAGAGCTTGGTGGTGTCGCGTGCTTCTTTCATAATCCAGACGAAGAAGGAAAGCTCGTCTTTGCCGCAACGGATTCATATCGTCTCTCTGAACGTGTTCTCGAGATTGATGGTGGAAGCAAGGTCTCGCAACACTGCATTGTCCCATCGCGAGCGATGCAAGAGATGGGTCGTATTATCTCGTCCTACAAAGATGATGTGGACATGCCTGAGACGATCGAGTGGTCGGTGACCGAGAGTCAGATGGTGATGACCTATGGCAAGGTTGAATTAATCTCACGCCTCATCGAAGGGAGTTTTCCTCCGTATCGTCAGATTATGCCGTCTGAAAGCAAGACAAAGTGCATTGTAGCAAAGTCTGAGCTTCAAAAAGCGATTAAAGCGGCTTCATTGTTTGCTCGCCAAGGTGTCTTTGATATTCATGTTGAGATCGATGCGACCAAAGGGATGACGGTGTCATCGTCTGATACAGGCACGGGTGCCCATAGCTCGACCCTCAAGGCCGATATAAGCGGTGAATCAGTGAACAAGGTCATCCTGAACTATAAGTACTTCTCGGATGGTCTGAGCGCCCTCTCAGGGGACCAGGTTGAATTTCAGTGTATTGATGGGATGAACCCCGTCATGCTCTCAAGTAAAGGCACCGAAGGATTCAAATACATCATCATGCCTATTCGTTCATAAGTTATCCACTTATACACAAAACGATCCACAGCCTGTGAAAAGGTGTGGATCGTTTTTATTTAAACTAGTCTGTAATTCTAAGGTTTTCTGTCACTTTATCGATAGTAACGTCGTCTTTCTGTGTTGCTTCTGCTTCAACGATATAGTTACCAGCGCTTGGACCCGCCGAGAGCGAGAATCCGGTTTGTTCTTCGGTTGGTAGTTGGATAGATCCGACAAGAATCCGTTCACTTGTTTCTTTATTCACGAGGGTTACGGTAATACGTAGATATCTCGTTGGTTCATCCGTATGAACGATAAAGGTTCGTGGAAAGGTTGATCGCGACCAAGATTCATTCTTTTGCGGAGAAAGGAGGTTGAATCCAGAAAGCGATTGATCTTGGCTAGCGGTGATATTGATTTGAACGGTTTGTTCGGCAATAGCACCCAGTTCATCCACCGCTCTCACTTTAAGCGTTCGATACCCTGGTTCGATACTGTTTGGGATCGTGGCAAAGATTGTCCAAGGATAATTATTTGCCGTACCAACTAAGGTCTCGTCGATATAGGCCGAAACGGTTTTAATCGCGCGCTGTGATTCGACGCTTGGTTGAATATTAAGGGATCTCGAGTTAATCGATTCATTCGTTGTTGGTGATTGAATCGTTACGGTAGCTTTATTTTCTGGAGTAACGAGATCATCTAATTCGGTTGGCATGGTCGACGTTGCCATCCACTGGGTGCGTTGAATATAGGATTGAACGCCCGACTCCCAATTCACAAATTGCGGATCAGCTGCCGGATTCACCGGTACCGCGCCCGTTGGGTCGTCTTTGTCTACGTAGTAAAGAATAGTGTGTCCCTCGTGGACGACACGTTCTTCAACGAGATCTGGTGGCGTTAGATCGGTAGCGAGTTTGCCATTCAACTTATTCACCTTTACTTTTTTCTCGGTGACCTGACCGAGAATCGCAGGCTTGGTGACCGAAGTTCCTTCAGGTTTGGTAAAGGATTCTTTCTCCATGCCTTGAGTGGCACGGCGCATATAGTTTTGCCAGATCGGGGCGGCGATGATTGAGCCATCCGCACCGCGTTTCATTTCTTTCCCATCCGTATTACCTACCCAAACAACACTGACGAGATTTGGCGTGAAACCGGCGGTCCAGGCATCTTTGTTATTGTTTGTTGTCCCTGTCTTTGCGGCGACCTGGCGATCAGGGAGGGTGAGATAGTTTTTGCTGCCAAAGATAAAACTACGAGCATTATTATCCGACATGACATCGGTGAGGAGTCTGGCGGTTTGAGGTTCGATGACTTGCTTTGCATCCTCACTCTTCCATTCTTCAAGGATAGAGCCATCTGGTTTTTCGACTTTCAAGATGGCTGCAACCGGCATCTGTTTACCGTCCTGGGCAAAGGCGCTAAAGGCATTTGCATGTTCGAGTGCGGTAACTGTACCACCACCAAGACCAATAGAGAGGCCAAAGTTGGCGCGATTCTCAAAGGTTGTATAACCAAGGCGTTCGGCAAAATCAATGACACCGCCGACACCTACGAGATAGGTGGCTTTAACGGCCGGGATGTTTAATGAGCCCGCCAATGCTGAGCGCATACTAACCGGACCATGCTCACGAAAATCGTAGTTCTTCGGCTCATAGTTACCGATATCCGTTTTGAAGGTTGTTAACACATCCCAAAGTTGGGTTTGCGGTAAATATCCTTTATCAAAAGCCGCTGCATAAATGATTGGCTTGAAGCTTGAGCCAGGTTGGCGATTACGACTAACCGTAACATTAACTTCTCCCTGAATCGTTTTATCGAAATAGTCTTTTGAACCAATCATGCTCAAAATTTGACCTGTCTTAGGATCAAGAGCGATAAGAGCAGCGTTATTAAAGGTATATTTAGAACCGCGGTCAGCAACGCCTTTTTTCACTTCTTCATCAGCGATTTTTTGTTTGTCATAATCAAGGGTCGTGATGACCTTGAGGCCACCGCGTTCGACCGTACTTTGGCCATAGCGTTCGACGAGTTCACCTTTTACATACATTACGAAGTGCGGAGCATCGATATTGCCGACATTACGTGGTTTGATTTTTGCCAAGGTATCTACCGCAAGACTTTGATCACGCTCTTCTTCAGTGATGTACCCCTGATCGTGCATATTATTCAGCACGATGTGTTGGCGGTTTTTTAATTTATCGCGTTGGTCGCCAAAGTAGCCGTTGCCGTACGGGTTGAAATATTCAGGACGCTGGATGATTGCCGCCATCAAAGCCGACTCATCAAGGGTAAGGTCTTTTGCGGATTTACCAAAGTATGACTGTGCGGCAGATTCAATACCATAAAGGTTTGAACCAAACGGAATTTCGTTCAAGTAGAGCTGAATGATTTGTTCTTTGCTGAGTTTACGTTCGATTTGCAAAGAGATGATGACTTCTTTGATTTTGCGAATCCATGAACGTTCGGTTGTTAAGATCGCATTGCGAACGAGTTGTTGGGTGAGAGTTGAGGTACCAGAAATGCGCTGGCCTTTGAGAGTGTTCACAACAACCGCGCGAACCATGCCATACCAATAGATACCACCGTGTTCATAGAAGCCACGATCTTCAATCGCGATCACGGCCTGGTACATCGACTTCGGGATATCTTCATATTTGATCAAGGTGCGCTTTTCGTCACCATGAATCTCGTAAAGAAGGTGGGTACCGGTGCGATCATAGATCTGAGTGGACTGCGCAACCTCGCGAGTAATCAACGAATTCGGGTCCGGGAGGTCACGACTGACCCAAGCGGCAAAAACCGTGAAAACAAAGAGGATAAGGGCAAAAAGACCTAGGGCTAAAAGGCTTAAAGGTCGGGCAATACGCCAAAACCGCGCCCAAGGGCGTTCTGAGGGTCTTTTGGTGGTCGTCTCATTTGGCATATTTGGCTAATATTAGCTAAAAAATAGTGTTTTAACCTTGACTTTTTCTGTCAAAAATAGTATAATGATTGTCCCAAATTGGGAAACCCTATGTTTAAGCCTACAAACCAAGTGTATCAAACTCCTGTGAAAAAAGCGCTCGTTACCGTTGTTTTGACCGCGCTTTTCGCTACTGAAGTCCGCATTCCGGTTGCTCAGGCGGCTTCCCCACTCCCTAACACTCAAGTTGCAACGCAGAAGCAAGCTTCAAATGACACGGTTGATAAACCGATTCTTCTTCCGAGCCAAATGAAGGCTCTTGAGAATGAAGCTTCGTTGTACCACGCAACCTCGACTCACGGTACTACCGATGAGCAGACAGATGAGTCACAAGAAGTCCTCAAAACCATGTATATGGATATGACGGCTTATACGTCGGCCGTTAATGAAACGGATGGTTCGCCATTTATCACGGCTGATGGCTCCGTTGTGCGTGACGGTATCGTTGCGACCAATGCCTTGCCGTTTGGTTCTAAAATTCGTATTCCTTCATTGTTTGGTGATAAGGTGTTTACCGTTCATGACCGCATGAATCAACGCTATTATTACCGTACCGATGTTTGGATGACGACCAAAAAAGAAGCGTTCGCCTTTGGTGTAAAACGCAAAATCCCTATCGAAGTCATCGAAATCGGTGATGGTAAAAAGAATTGGGAACAATGGAAAGGCAAATCTGCCGAATTGAATCGTGTTGGTAAGTACGGCCCTAAACCAGAAGAAGCTGGTAAGTGGCTTTAAACAAAACATCCTCCATTTGGAGGATGTTTTGTTTGGAGGCGTGAGCGAGAATCGAACTCGCGAATAGAGGTTTTGCAGACCCCTGCCTTACCACTTGGCTATCACGCCACGTCGCTCGCGAGCGACGTGGCACGCCCGCGCTCTAAGCTCGCTCTTTATAACGGTTTTTCGACGGGCTCGCAAGATACAAAAACGGCGCAACTGGGTTTAACCCCGGGTGCGCCGTTTAAGGCTCGATTCCACAAGCGAAGTAAGTATATCAAAATCCCTTAGAAGCATGCAAGTCTTTGGGTCTGTAATGTGGATAACTAAATATAAACATTGGTTTTTATTATTATCGATGGTTTGCCCGTTTCTTTTTTTCTCCCGAAACGGCACACTACCACTATGAGACCAAAGCTGTTTTTATTGGATGCAAACGCCCTTTTACACCGTTCCTGGCATGCGATCCGCCCGCTTACGAGCCCAGATGGGCGCGTGGTGAACTGTGTTTATGGCATGACGATGAGCGTGATGAAGCTTGTCGAGCAATATAAGCCTGACGCATTTGCTGCCTGTTGGGATACCGAGGCGCCAACCTTTCGCCACGAAGCTTATAAAGAATACAAAGGCCATCGCAAAGAAAAAGAACAAGACCTCTATGACCAAATCCCTTGGGTTCAAGAGGGTTTTGAGGCTTTGGGTATCCCGTCATTGTTTTTAGATGGGTATGAAGCAGATGATTTGCTCGGCACGATCGGTACCCGCGCTGTCAAAGAAGGTTGGGATGTCACGATTATCACCGGCGACCGCGATGCCCTTCAGCTTGTTCGTCCTCACCTTGAGGTGATGCCCTTTGTACAAGGAGTCACCGAAGTAAAGATCGTGGACGAAAAGGTCTTGCTCGAAGAGTATGGTTTTACCCCAGAACAATTTATCGACTTCAAAGCAATCCAGGGCGACACGTCAGATAATATTCCGGGTATTCGTGGTATCGGTGAAGTCGGTGCAAAATCGCTTTTGAAACATTTCGGATCATTAAAGGGCATCATGAAAGCCGCTCACGATCCTAAATCTGAAATGCGTGCAAAGATGCGCGAGACATTGCTCGCGTCAGAAGATATTGTTCCGGCGCAATTAGATTTGGTTACGATTCGTCTTGATGTTCCGTTGAAATGGAAAATTGAAAAACTTCCGGTGCCGGCGAATGAAGAAGAAGCGAGAATGTTTTTATTGAACATGGGTTTTGTTTCATTGTTAAAACGTTTAGACACGATCATGGGAAAAAAATCTTCGCCATCAACAGGTGAAGAAAAAGATCCAAAGAAAAAAACGTCAAAATCCGTCGCGAAATACGATGCGATGAATAGCGAAGAATCCCAAGGAGATTTATTTAAAGCTACAACGAAAGGTGGACTCTCGATTGAAGAAATTAAATCACGCTTAGAGATGGCTGACCGTGTGGCTTTAGGGATTATTTGGGAGGATCCAAAACAGCCACCCGTGAAGGCAAAAGCCATGGCTCTTGTTTGTACGGATGGTGAAGGTGTCTATCTTGTTCAGGCGGCGGAGTTGAAGAAAGATCCAGAAATTGTGGCATTTTTGGGCAAGAAGGTGGTTGCTCATGATGTTAAAGCGGTTATGCACGGGTTGCATCAGTTCGGTGTTCAAGACCCAACTTGGGACTTTGACACCATGCTCGCTGCCTACGTGCTGAACGCCGGAGAGCGCTCGCATGACTTACGCACGGTCGCCCTTATGTATGCGGACATTACGCTCGCAACCGAACCAACGGTTCCTGAACAAGTTCTCGCAAGCTGGAACTGTATCGAGCCACTAAAGAAAGCGCTAAAAGAAGAAAAACTCACCGAGGTTTTCGAACGCTTCGAATTACCGCTCGCCGCTGTACTTGGTCGTATGGAAAGTGCCGGTATCGAAATCGATACAGATTATTTGCACGAGCTCGCAAAAGAATTAAAAAAAGAACAAGAACGTTTATTGCGCGTGATGCAAAAAACCGCCGGCGCAGATTTAAACCCGGCGTCTCCTGCACAGCTCTCGTATGTTCTTTTTGAAAAACTCCAACTTCCGACCAAAGGCATTAAAAAAGGTAAGACCGGTTTCTCAACAGCGGCGAGTGAATTAGAAAAACTCCGTGGCTCACATGAGATCATCGAGCAGATCGAAGATTATAGAGAAGTCTCAAAACTTCTCTCGACCTATGTTGAGGTTATCCCCTCTCTTGTTGATAAAAACCGCCGTTTACATACAACGTTTCAACAGGCTGTGGCTGCCACGGGGCGTCTTTCTTCCGCAGATCCAAACGTTCAAAACATCCCAATCCGTACCGAACGTGGTCGCCGTGTGCGCACGGCTTTTGTGGCGAAGCGCGGTTATGAACTTGTCTCGTGTGATTATTCTCAAATCGAATTGCGTTTGATTGCCGCGCTCGCACAAGACGCGCGGATGATCGAAGCGTTTGAAAAAGGTTTAGACATTCACCAAGCAACCGCTTCGCGTATTTGGAATATTCCACTTGAAGAAGTTACCAAAGAACAGCGTCGCGCGGCAAAGGCGATTAACTTCGGCATTATCTACGGACAAGGTCCGGTTGGTCTCTCACAAACCGCCGGTATTTCTTTTGCCGACGCGAAGCTCTTTATTGCGAACTACTTCAAAGCCTATCCCGGAATTAAAACGTATCTCGATGAGACAAAAGTCCTCGCAAAAAAGCAGGGATATATCGAAACGATTTTTGGCCGTCGCCGCCCTCTACCTGAATTGAATTCTGAGTTACCTATGCTCCGCGCCTCAGGTGAACGTATGGCGATCAATATGCCGGTTCAGGGTACGGCCGCCGACATGATCAAGCTTGCCATGATGGAGATTGACCGTGGTTTAGCCAGTGTTTCTGAGGATTCTCGCATGTTATTGCAGGTACATGATGAATTGGTCTTTGAGGTGCCTACCAAAGATGTTCAGCAGGTTGCTGCCTATGCGAAGCGTGTGATGGAGGGTGTCGCCGATGTCGGTGTGCCTATCCAAGTCGATTCGAAGCATGGCAAAAATTGGGAGGAGATGAAATCGCTCTAAATCATCCCCTGCCCCTTCTTTGTGAAAGAAGGGATTATGAGGTTGCAGGATATCTACGCATCAAGCATTCTTTATCTATGCTAATCATCTGCTCGGGCGCTGACAGTTATAAAGCGTTACAAAAAGCCAAAGAGCTCGAAGCAGCGTATAAAGCAAAACACGACCAGAGTGGGCTCTCGATTGAGAGTTGCGAACCAGATCAGTCCCCTGTTCAATTTTTGCAGGAGCGACTTGGTGTCGGTTCGCTTTTTGCGAAACGTTCTTTTTTGCGCGTTTCAGGATTGCTACGCGTGAAGGCGGCGGACAAAAAAGTTTTGAAAAAACTTTTTGATCATCCAGATGAGATGACGATCGTGGTGGATGTTGAAGAAGGTTCATTAAAAATGTCTGACCTCGATAGTTTTTCTGAAGCATCTGGAATCGTGCGTTATGATTTTCCTGAAACGAAAGGCGCGGCGTTTGAAAAATGGTTAAGTGATCACGCGGCCTTTCTTGGCATCACGGACGGAAAACTCATTCGTGAAATTGCCCAAATGTATGATGGTGATTCGTGGGGTGCGATCAGCGGTTTGATCCAGGTTTCATGCGGGTATCCTATCGCTCTTCTCAAACGAGAGGCAGATACAACGTATCAGTACATTGATAGCGTTTTACAACAGCAAAAGAGCCGTTTTCAGTATGATGCTTATCGACAATTTGATAGTTCGACGCTCGCTTTAATCATGCAACAGGCTTCGCAGGCAGAACGCGTAAAGAATAATGATACAGCTGGCATTCATCCGTTTGTCGCAAATAAGCTTAAGAAAATCGGCGACTCCTCTACTCGCGTTTTGCTTACAGCGATCGAGGCGCATGCACTCGTTCGCTCCGGATTTGCTGTAGATACAGAGGTAAACGTACTTTTCTAAGAAATAAAAACACCTCGTTGTTACGAGGTGTTTTTATTTAGCTGATTATTTCTTCGAAACGGATTTCATGGCAGCGCTGATAACGCGACGTGCCTTGTTCTTATGAAGAACGAAGTTCTTGCTAGCCTTAGCAGTAGCGCTCTGTAATTTTACAGAGATTTCTTTTGCTTCGGACTTGCCTTCTTTAACAGCTTCTTTGAGCTGTTTCGTGAGGCTTTTTACGTGGGTCTTCATGCGTGCGTTGCGTACGGCGCGACGTGCGTTCTTGCGAAGATCCTTAATGGCTGCATGCTTTTGTGGCATAATGTTAGCGCTAAGATATGCGAAATCAGAATGAGTGTCAAGCCGTTGACCGAATATTTGGCTAACCGTACACTCCGATTCACGAATGACGCGTTTAAATCGCCTAGAAATGATTTCAAGGTAGTTAAGGTCGTGATAAAAGCTGGTTCGATTCACCTACGCTATAGCAGAAGCGAATCATTTTAATCATTAAATTATCTATTTATATATTTTGCGACACATGAGGAGTTTTAGTGCAGTATTGTAAAATAATGTTTCTGTAGTTCAATGGATAGAACAAGGGACTCCTAAGCCCTAGATCGTGGTTCGACTCCACGCGGAGACACCATGTCTCGCTTTGCTCGACATGACAAAGTGAAACTAGACCAAAGTAAAATCCCCTAGCGGGGATTTTATGATACTTGATTTTTGCCTTAAAATATGCTATAGTATATTCATTGCTAAAAACTAAATAGCAAATACCAAATACTAATTGTTCTATGGAGAAGATGTCGCGCCCTCGTATTATCAATACAGAAGGTTATAAATCAAGCTCATCAACCGGTGATCATCGAGAACGCATTGCCGCTGATGAGCGTGCAATAGAGAACTCTATTGGTAATGATGAATTCTCGGATTTAGAAGATTCACTACTTAACGAGTCTGATACGAATAAGGTCTACGGTCACCG
>CALMET010000173.1 GCA_937863195.1 uncultured bacterium | reverse complement strand
TAGATTCTTTGAGAATCATACTGAGCAGGAGATTGATCTCGAGCTGGGTTGTCGCAAAGATCTTGCGGCGTTGTTCGTCGTGTTCAGCACGCGGATCTTTGTCCTGGAGCACCGTGAGCGGCAATACGATGTCACGCTCGACACGAACGAGTAGACGCAGCAAGGTGACCCTGAAGCGCATCTCTTTCATGTAGCTATCGCGCTCAGCAACATCGACCAAGCGTCCTTCTGCCACGATTTCGCGAAGCGATTCGCAGGCAGACTTTGCCAAACCCGCTTGAGGCGAGAACGGCAGAACCACGGTCAACGTATCGATCGTTTCGCTGAACAACTTGAGCTCGGCAAGTAGCCGATACTGCGTCGCGCGACTACCTTGCTCGACATACCGCCTGTAGGCAGTGGTCAGCCCGCCTTGCTTATCCAGCGATTGCTTGAGTTTATCGATACGGTCTTCGAGCTGCCGCACAACTCCACGCACCTGCAAAAATCTCGGCGTGAGGTAGTGCAGCATGATGAGGGTTTGATGCTTGCGTTGCTCGAGTCTTGCCGCACCCTGATAGGCGGTGAGCGCATGAACGGCATTTTTCTTTGGACGAGGATCGGGATCCACGCCAATCTGCATGAACAGATCTCCCGCGCGGATCTTGTACTCGTCCCGAAAATCCGGACCCGTGAACTGCTCTTCGAGACGCAAGATAAGATCCATGATCTCGTCATGCTGCTCTTGAGAACAATGTCCCTTTTCGAGCAACATCTTCGCCACTGAACGAGCCTCATCGATCGAGCGGCTCATTCGGATTTTTTCACCCTTCAAACCCGACACGATGTGCCACTGCTGACGCAGATAGGCGTAGATGTCGGACACGATGTACTGACGCGCAACCTTTGGAGCCAAACTCCTCTGATTCGGCTTCAGTGCCACGATGAATCCGGGATAATCCCAAGCGAGGTCTTTTGAGGACGTCGCCGCAAAGAGCGTGGCTCGCGAAGAGAGTGCGATGAAAGCATCCCCGGGCAAACTCAAGCCCTCGGTGCGAAATGCACCCAATTCAACCTTACCCGTACGGGTACGCTGTCTAACGCACCAAGGGGGCGTCTTTCGTGCTGACTGTGTCAAAAGGACCTCCTTCGCCAATACTGGCGTGATCAGACGCTAACAGAAACCAATAATAAAATCAACCCTAGGCATCTGGCCAAGGGGTGATTAATTCGTAACCGCTTTTTGTGACCGCAACTGTGACTTCAAAGTGTGCACACGTATTGCCTTTGTGGGTGACGATGGTCCACTGGTCGTCTTTCATATAGACACGCGCATCGCCGATCGTGATCATCGGCTCGATGGCTAAAACCATCCCTTCAAGCATTTTGATTTTTGGCGCGTGGCGTTCACGATAATTTGGCACCTGTGGTTCTTCGTGGACGGCATGACCGACACCATGACCCACCAAATCACGAACGATCCCGTAGCCCTGTGGCGTTAAGAAATCTTCGATCGTGGCACCAATTTCGTGAATATAGCGGCCAGCTTTAACAACCGATAAGGCTCGTACTAATGATTCACGCGTCGCAGCGACAAGGGCTTTGGTTTTTTCATCCGTCTCACCAACGATGACGGTTGTCGCCATATCGGTACAGAGATCTTTGTACCAGCATCCAATATCAAGGCTCACGATATCGCCTTTTTTAATGATACGATCAGGCGTTGCCATACCATGCACAACTTCGTCATTAATCGAGACACAAAGAGTGTCAGGAAACGGGATCCCTTCGCCATGAATGCGATAGCCCAAAAACGAAGGCTTAGCACCGGCATCCTCCATCGTTTTGCGAGCGATGGCATCGAGGTCCTTGGTATGGGCTCCCTCAACACAAGCGTCTGCCGCGGCGCGTAGGGCGCGTGACAGGATGATACCGCCCTCTTTCATGGCGGTGATTTCGGCAGGGGTCTTCAGAATCGACATGTGGCGCAAATTAGCATAAAATGCTAATTTATTCAAGTTTCTACCTATGCACGACAAAACCATTTCGCGCCTCATCACTAAAGAAGGGCAGCGCCAAAAACAACAGCTAAACCTCATCGCCTCAGAGAACTACGTTAGTGATGACGTTCTTGAGGCTACGGGCTCGGTTCTGACCAATAAATACGCAGAAGGCAGGCCCTCAAAACGCTATTATGCGGGTTGCGAAGTCGTTGACGAAGTCGAAGCGCTCGCTATCGAACGTGCCAAAAAGCTCTTTGGCGCCACCTGGGCCAATGTCCAGCCACACTCAGGCACCCAGGCCAACCTCGCCGTCTATCAGGCGCTTTTGACCCCTGGTGACACCATCTTAGGACTCGACCTCAAACACGGTGGCCATCTCTCACACGGATTCTCGGCCAATGCCAGCGGCAAGTCGTATCATGGGGTCGCCTACCAACTCAATCCAAAAACCGAGCTTCTCGACTATGCCGCCATTCGCCGCATCGCCAAAAAAGAAAAGCCAAAACTCATCGTCTGCGGCGCATCAGCCTATAGCCGTGATTGGGACTATCAAGCCTTACGTAAAATCGCCGACGAAGTAAAAGCTCTTCTCCTTGCAGACATCGCCCACCCAGCTGGTCTTATTGCCGCCAAGCTTTTGAATGACCCATTTGATCACGCTCATGTCGTGACAACGACCACGCACAAAACCCTTCGTGGTCCCCGCGGTGGCTTGATCATGCTACGCCATGACATCAACCATCCTTACGATAAAACAAAGAACAAGAAGAAATTAAGTGAGCTAATTGATAGCGCCGTCTTTCCTGGTACTCAAGGCGGACCACTCGAACACGTGATTGCCGCCAAAGCGATTTGTTTTGCTGAAGCCCTGACTCCGGCGTATAAGCGCTATGCAAAGCAAGTGATTCGTAATGCAAAGACGCTCGCCAAACATCTTTCAGGTTTTGGATTTCGCATCGTTTCAGGCGGCACCGATAATCACAGTTTTTTGGTGGACCTCACAAGCAAAGGCATCACCGGCGCCGAAGCCCAACAGCGTCTCTCGGATATCGGCATCACCGTCAATAAAAATCTCTTACCGTTCGACACTCAATCCTCAACCATCACATCCGGTATTCGCCTCGGCACCGCCGCGATCACCACGCGCGGCATGGATGAAAAAGACATGAAGAAAATCGCTGAGTGGATCGCTCAAACGCTCACGGATACAAAACAAACAAAAACACTCGCACGTGAAGTAGAAAAATTCACCAATGATTTTCCGCTCTTCAATAAAAAATAAATCTATGAAAATCTGCGTCTTTCTTACTTCATCAACTGAGATTGATGAGATCTACCAAAACGCCACCGCTGAGCTTGCCAAACAAGCAGCAGAGCGTGGACATGAGATCGTATTTGGCGGCACTGAATACGGCCTCATGAAAGTCTTTGCTGATAACTACAAAGCAAACGGAGGCAAACAGCTGATCGGCGTACTCGCAGAGGATCTTATCGCTGTCACAAAAAACTATAAGATCCATCCCCTGCTAGATCAACAAATTCTGACACCAAACATGGGTGAACGAAAAAATACCATGCTCGCTGAAGCTGATGCATTTATTGCTTTACCAGGCGGCTATGCGACATTCGAAGAACTCTGCACCGCGATGGGTGCACGCATTAATAAGCTTTTCGATAAACCTGTTGCCGTTGCAAATATCAATGGCTACTACGATGACTTTTTGGCGCAAATGAAAAAAGTCCACGAACAAAAATTCAGCAAGATCCCATCAGATGATGCCGTCTTTTCAAGCAAAGACCCTTCTGAAATTTTGTCGTATTTCGAAAACTACAAACACCAAGAAATGCCGGATAAATTTGTGACAAACAATAACCCTTTCACGAAAAAATCTTAGAACCCCAACTTCGTTAGCTTACGAAATAATTCTTCTGACAACTGCGCAAGCGTCTGTTCTGCTTTAATAGCAAGCAAAATACCGCGTTGGCGATAATAACCAGAAAGCGGTTCGGTCATGAAGTGGTATTCGGCGAGACGGCGCATGACAAAATTTTCGTCGTCGGCTTCGCGTTTTTTGACTTCCCCTCCGCAAACCGGGCAATGCTTCACAACTTTTAAAACAGAAAATGGGACGGCTGAACGACATTTGATACAGCGTCCGCATTCGCTTAAACGTTTAACGGATTCGCTGTCGGACATTTTTAACTGAATCGCGAGATCAAGCTTGGTGTGGCGATCAAGCGTGATCGCCTGTTCGACATTGCGCGGGAATCCGTCCAACACAAAACCCGTGGCGAGATGCGGCTTCATGCGCTTGATCACGATTGCCTCAACAACTTCGTCTGGCGCAATCACATGTGATGCGACATATTCTTTCGCTAATCGTCCGAGTGCCGTATCTTCACCGATTTCTTCGCGAAGCAAATCCCCCGATGATAAATATGGCACGCCATAGCGTTCAGAGAGCGCACGACCTTGGGTGGTTTTACCGGCGCCCTGGGGCCCGAATAAGACAGCGCGTAAGCGGCGTTTCTTCGCCATAATGAAAGCAGGCTAGCATTCAACGACCAAAACGAAAAGACCCCGCATGAGCGAGGTCTTTTCATGACGTCTTAGTAGACGTCGTACGAACGCATCGTGATTTGAGACTCGATCTGTTTGATCGATTCAATCACGACAGCAACCACGATGAGCAATGAAGTACCATCGACATTCACCGTCGTAGAGCCGGTCATAGCTTGAGCGATTACCGGGGTAACCGCGACAAAGCCCAAGAACACAGCGCCACCGAGAGTGATGCGCTCAACCACCGACAAGAGATACGAAGCGGTCTGAGCCCCTGGGCGAATGCCCGGGATGAAACCACCTTGCTTCTGAAGGTTTTCTGCTACGCGCTCTGGCTGAAACACGATCGTCGCATAGAAGAACGTGAAGCCGACCACGAACAAGAAGTAGAGCACGCCGTACACGGTTTGATTTTGCAAGGTGAGCAGAAGCCAGTTGGCCGCGTTAGCAACGGCTGGCGTGCGAGCCTGAGCAAAGAACTGTGCAAGAACGGATGGGAACAAGAGCATCGAGACCGCGAAGATAATTGGGATAACACCCGTCATATTCACGCGCAATGGCAACGATGAAGTCACACCGCCATTACCCGTTCCCGAGAGGGAGCGTGATTGGCGAGCGTATTGCACCGGTACATTGCGTTGACCTTCGCTGACAAAGACGATACCGGCAACCATCGCGATGGCGGCGGCGGCATAAAGCACAACCGTCATCCATTGCGATGAATCATAGGTAGCGAAGAAGCGCGAAACCGTGGATGGAAGACCTGAGACGATACCGGCAAAAATCAGCAACGAGATACCGTTACCAACCTTGCGTTCGGTGATCAATTCACCAAGCCAAACCAAGAACATGGTACCCGCCGTCACACACGCGATAAGCATCATGATATAGAGAGGCTCTTGCGTGGTGAGAATCGGGAAGGACGAGTTGCGCATAATCGAGAGAAGCGCGAGCGACTGAACCACGGAGAGTGGCACAGTGAGCAAACGTGTCCATTGACTGATGCGTTTCTGACCAGACTCCCCTTCTTTTTGGATTTCTTCAATGCGAGGCACAATCATGGCTAACAATTGAAAGACAATCGAAGCCGTGATGTATGGTCCAACGCCGAGAGCGACGATGCTGAAATTCGACATCGTACCGCCCGAGAAAACATTGAGAAGACCGAGCAACTGGTTTGCTTCAAAGAAGCTTCGCAGCGCCACGAGATCAATGCCCGGAAGCGGGATATTCGCCGCCACACGGAAAATCACCATCATGGCGATGACGAACAGGAGCCCATTACGGACTTCTTTCACTCGCCATGCTTGCGTCAATGTATTCCACATAAGAAGTTTGGAGTTTAGACGCGCTCCACAACGGATCCGCCGGCAGCCTCAATAGCTGCCTTAGCGCTCGCGCTCGTGGCCACGCCAGAAACCTTCAGCTTTTTGCTGATGGCTTCGTTACCGACAATTTTGACAGCTTTGGCAACGCGCGTCACGAGGCCCTTCTTGCGAAGTTCTTTCATGGTGACGTTTGCACCCGTTTCAAACACCTCAAGGCGTTTTAACGAGATGGTTTCTGCCTTGTCATAGCGGCTGCGAAAACCTCTGACCTTAGGAAAGGAAAGAAGCATGTGGCGCATACCGAGACGTTTCAAGCCATGACGGCCGCCGGAGCGAGCCTTCTGACCCTTCGAACCGCGACCGGAGGTCTTGCCGAGGCCAGAACCTTCACCGCGACCGATGCGAAACGATGCCTTACGTGAGCCGTGTTTCGGCTTAAGAGAATTCAATGTAAGCGACATATTACTTTTTCGCTACAGCAGATTCTTCTGACTTCTCCGTTTTCGCCGGAAGGCGAAGTAAACGAAGCGCCGCAAACGTTGCTTTGACGTTATTGGTCTTATTGCTTGAACCGAGAATTTTTGAGACGACGTTTGGAACGCCAGCAAGCTCAAGAACAACGCGGACAGCACCACCTGCCTTCACACCAGAACCTTTTGGCGCTGGCTTAAGAAGAACGACAGCTGCACCGAATTTTGCCGTCACCGCGTGAGGGATAGTTTCGTTCACGAGTGGGACGGTGATGAGCGATTTGCGAGCTTGGGTATTTGCTTTATTGCTTGCGCCGGCGACGTCTACGCCCTTGGCGAGACCAAAACCGGTACGGCCTTTGCGGTTACCAATAACCGAGAGAACACGAAAGCGCATGCGCTTACCGCCCTTGGTTACACGCGTAACGCGAGCAACTTCGACGTTCTTTTCTTCGTAGTCCGCTTCGGCAGGAACATCGCCACGACCACCGCGACGATTGTCACGGCCACCGGTACGACCACCGCGTGCACCACCTGCGCCACCGCGCTGATCACGACCACCACGAGCTGCACCAAAGGCAGGACGGGCGCCGCGAGGCGCTGGAGCAGCTGCTGGGGCCGCTGCAGCTTCAGGAGCTGCTTGTTTGATTTCTTCGGACATAGATTAGAACGTGAGACCCGCTTCACGGGCGCCTTCGGCGAGAGCCTGGACACGACCATGATAGCGCTTATCGCGGCGGTCAAATACCGCCTGACTAACACCCTGCTTCACAAGGCGTTCGGCAATCATCTTGCCTACGGCGGTTGCGATTTCGGTTTTCTTCATCCCTTTGCGCTGGGCATCGGTGAGTTCGAGGTCGCGTGCGGACGCAAGCGTCTTTTGCGCGACATCATCAATAGCTTGAACGTAAATGTGTGAAATACTGCGGAAGACGGCCAAACGCGGACGTGCTGCCGTTCCGGAGATGCGAGCGCGGACGCGCGCAATGCGGCGGGCTTTCGCCGTGGAAGTGTTGAGATTCGACATACGTTTAGGCGTTAGGATTTGGCAGCCTTACCAGCCTTGCGACGAACAACTTCATCCGTGTAGCGAATACCTTTGCCTTTATAAGGCTCTGGTGGGCGTACGCGGCGGATTTGTGCCGCCATTTCACCCAACAAGTATTTGTCAGATGAAACAAGCTTAAGGATTTGTTTATCAACGCTCGCTTCGAGGTTGGCTGGCACGGTGAACTTCACCTGATGCGAGAAGCCGACGTCCATGACAATAACATTGCCCTGCATCGCGACTTTATAACCAACACCAACGAATTCGAGCGACTTCTCGTAAGGTTTCACGAGGCCTTCTACCGCATTCGCGATGAGCTGGCGAGTGAGACCCCAGAGAGCGCGTTGGCTAACATTGTTTTCGTCTTTGACGTTAACAACGACAGCACTTGGCTCTGCCTGGAGCTCGATCGAGACATCCGAGTGGAGAGGGACCGTGAGAGAGGCTTTTGGCCCCTTCACAGTTACCTTCCCAGCTTCGACGGTCACGTCAAAACCCGAGGGCAGGATAACCGGTTTTTTACCGATACGAGACATACAATAATAATTGAGGAATGAAGCGAAGATCTTACGATACTTCGCAAATAATTTCGCCTCCGAGCTTGCGTCTGCGTGCATCGCGATCAGACATGACACCTGCGGATGTTGAAATCACGCGGATACCCTGGCCGGACAAGACACGAGGAAGTTCATTGGCTTTGCGATATACGCGGCGGCCCGGCGTCGATACGCTCACGATAGAGCGGATCAATGGGAGCTTGCCTGTATACTTAAGCGTTACGACGAGGGTTTTCTTTGGACCTTCGGCGGTTTGTTTTGCGTCGGCGAGAAAGCCTTCTTGGACGAGCACCTTGGCGACAGCCAATTTCAAACGGGAGCCCGGCAAAGAAACCGTCTCATGACGTGCGGCCTGCGCATTACGAATGCGTGTCAGGAAGTCGCTGATTGGATCTGTTTGCATAGTTTACCAGCTTGATTTGGTCACACCTGGGAGCTCAGCGCGGTTAGCGAGCTCACGGAAGCAAATACGGCACAATCCGAAGTCGCGCATGTAGCCATGCTTGCGACCACAGCGCCAGCAACGGCGCACTTCGCGAGTCGAAAATTTCGGCTTGCGTTTGGATTTGGCGATTTGAGCTTGTGTTGCCATAAGTTAGTTCGTGAATGGAAAGCCGAGGCCCTTGAGCAAAGCGGTACCGATGGTGCGCTCACCTGCCGTTGTGGCGATGGTGATTTGCAAACCGTGAATACGTTCAATTTCATCCGGACGGATTTCTGGGAACGCGATATTCTCGCGGAAACCGAGGGACAAGTTGCCGTGGGCATCCATCGACTTGGCCGAAATGCCGCGAAAATCACGGATGCGAGGGAAGGTGAAGTTCGTGAGGCGCGTGAGAAAATCCCACATACGCTGACCACGAAGCGTTACCATCATACCCACAACCATACCTTCACGGATTTTGAAACTCGAGATCGACTTTTTTGCTTTGGTCTTCGCTGGCTTTTGACCAGAGATGCGCTCAAGCGTGCGTTCGACGGTTTCAAGCACCTTTGGATCCTTGATGCCCTGCGAAAGACCGACGGAGATCGTCACGCTCTTCAGCTTTGGAACGGCCATGGCGCTAGTGATGCCGAAGTCCTTTTTCAAGGATGGCACGACAGCTGTTTGGTACTGTTCTTTGAGTGTCATAGGATTAGGCGGCGCGCTTATTATGGCGAGCTGGTTTACCGCCGACGACGAGCATCACATTGGACGCGTTCATCGGCATCGAGAATTCAACGGTCTGGCCTTGAGCGTCAGCTTTAGCAGCGCGCATATGGCGCTTCTTCACGTTGACACCTTCAACCACAACGCGGTTGAGTTTTGGAAACGTCTGGATGACTTTTCCTTTTTTGCCTTTGTCGGCCCCGGCGATCACGATGACTTCATCGCCGGTTTTAAT
>CALMET010000172.1 GCA_937863195.1 uncultured bacterium | reverse complement strand
CGAAGGCTTCGGTCCCGCCGCTTGTGAGAGCGGGCGAGAAGTTGAACGAAGGATCGCGGTAGTTGTGCGACAGGCTGTCCGTGTCGAACTCCCAACCGCTTTGCTGGACGCGTTTTTCGCGTACGGCCGAACCCCAGAGCCAATGCGAGCCGAAGCGCGCAAAGTTCGTGACCTCGCCCCAGGTGTCGTAGTTGTGGCAGCCGCCGCTGAGGTCGGCGCCTTCGAGGATCGAGACGTCGCTCACGCGTAGGTAGGCGCCGTTCTGCACGCTCGGACTCGAGCCGGTGATCGACTCGGTGCACGCACGAAGGCCGTCGTTATCGCTGTCAGCTGCTCCCGCTGCGGTGGCGCATGCCGGAAAGTAGTGGTTGGCGAAGTTCTGGCCATAGAGCGGTGCCGTGAATCCGTTGCGACGAGCCCACGCATTCGAGAAGACGCCGTACGGGTCCATCGTGTTGATGACGGCCTGAAAGCGTGCACGCTGTGAAGCGTTGTTCGCCAGGTAGGTGGGATTCGAGAAGATGTCTTCACGATTCTTGCCCCAGTGAAAGCGCGCTTCGGGCATGGTCTGGATGATCTCGTTCAGCGCGTTCAGGACGTGGTAGTTGTACGCGTCCTTCTCGCTCTGCGTTGCCATGTAGCCGAGATAGGTGGGGATCTCGACATGCATGATGCGCTCACCGAGAGCGACACCGGGGCGCACCGCGTTGGCGGCGAGGATGGTGTCGTTGGTGGCGCGGTCATAGCGGACGACCATGCCGATGAGCGGCAAAGCCATCTGGCTCAACTCATCGCGAAGGATCGCGAGAGTCTCGGCTTCACGCGACTCGGGTACCGCGACCTCCCAGTCTTGCGACGAGAAGCGCGGTTGCCCCTCTCTGAAGTGGGGCAAGGTCGTGATGCGATGCGAGAAACCGACCAAGCGGTCGGTCGTGACCTCGACACCGTTCACGGTGCGATAGAGCCATGGTGCGGTTTGGTTATACCGCGCCAATTCGACGATCGCGTTGACCGCCGGGCTGCAGAACGCCGCTTGAAACCCCGGGACCGCGGCATCCTGAGATGCTTGATCGAGGTTCGGGGTGAAGAGGCCATTCCATGCGGTCGGGTCGGCTTGGGCGGCGGGGACGCGAACGCCACAGGTGTCCTTCACGCGGTTGGTGAAGGGAAACCAGTGGGTGAACGCATAGTCGCAGCCCGCGACAAACTCACCGGCGTCTGCAAAGAACTCGTCCGCAGACGAATCTGAGATGACAGTGTCAAGACCGAATTGCGGCGAGAGTTCGACGCGTACGGCCGTGACAAAACCGAGTAGACCGAGATGGGTGAGCAGGGCTCGCCATTGTTCACGCTGGGCAGCTGTACCGTTGCCGGTGGTGCCTCGCGTGTACTGGGTGATGGTGCCGTTCGGGGCCATGACTTCGACCGAGACGATGCGGCTCGAGATCGACGAGATGCTCGAGGGCGAACCGCCATGAAGGCCGGTCGCGAGTCCACCTATGACGGTGATCTCGCCAAAGCCCGGGGCGTTCATCTCGATCGAGTAGCCAGCTGCATGCGCCGCTTCTTGAAGCGGCGAGAAGCCGACACCTGGCTCGACGCGGATGGTGGGCACACCTTCGAAGGTTGTGACGGGACCGATGCCGGTCAGTCGCCACGTCTCGATGATGGTTTGTCCGCCGTCCGCGCAGATGATGTCGGTATTGCTGTGGTTGTGCCCGACCACCTTGATGCGACGACCTTGGCTGACCGCCTGACGAATCATGCGTTGGGCTTCGGTAATCGAGTTGGGGGTCTGCACATCGCCGCGCGGGCAAGTGACGGCCTGCGCGTAGTACGCGGTGTTGTGCGTACTGTGGTCGATGCAGTCGTTGACGCTGGTCTCAGCGTTCTCGTTGCCGAGTCCGCCGGCACAGACGCCATCTTCTGCGAGTCCCGCCACGATGAGTCCGCGCCCGTCACAGGCCTGAGCCTGTGCACGCAGCGGAGCGAGCAACGCGCACCCATAGGCCACGAGGACCAAGAGGGCGGTTGCGGTTTTTGGTGTGAACATCCATGGATGTCCTGCTGAGAAGGTACGATGACTCACATTTACTCCCAATCGTTCAGAGGTTCTGACGATGTGCTGATGCCTGTTGATAAGCAAAAGTGACGCAATACTATCACAGAATAAACTTCACAGGCTAACACGATTGTTTTACCCTGCTCTCACTATGAGTTTCAAAAAAGTTCGCAAGGTCATTATCCCGGTGGCGGGTTTTGGTACGCGTTTTTTGCCGGCGACCAAGGCGATCCCAAAAGAAATGTTGCCGATTATTGATAAGCCGGTGATTCAATATATCGTCGAAGAGGCGGTTGCAGCAGGTATTGAAGACGTTATTCTTGTGACGTCCCATATGAAGCGCCCGGTCGAAGATCATTTTGATGATAGTAATGAGCTCGAGAACTGGTTGGCAAAACAAGGTAAAAAATCAGCGTTAGAAGAAATCAAAGGTATCTCAAAACTCGCAAATTTTATCTATGTGCGCCAAAAAGGCCCTTATGGCAATGCGACGCCAGTGAAAAACGTTGAACACATCATTGGTGATGAGCCATTTGCTGTGCTCTTTGGTGATGATGTCTTTGATTGTAAGACTCCGCGCCTGCGACAGATGCTCGACGTGTATGAGCAATACGGCGGGCCCGTTCTTGCCTCTATCAAAACCGATAAAGAGGGGACAAAGAAATTCGGCATCATTAACCCCGGCAAAAAACTGAGCAAGCATGTCTCTGAAGTAAAAGGCATTATTGAAAAACCTGGTCCAGAAAAAGCCCCCTCTTTGCTTGCGACGGTAGGCGGCTATGTCCTAACGCCGGATATTTTTAAACATTTGACTAAGCTTAAAAAGAATCCGCAAAGTGGGGAGTTTATTTTGGTGGATGCGATCGCCGAACTCATGAAAGAACGCCCAATGTATGCTGTTGAACTAGATGGACGTTATCACGACACAGGCTCAAAACTCGGATGGCTTGAAGCGAATATCGCCTTCGCCCTCAAACGCCCTGACATGAAAGACGGCGTGAAGAAAATGTTAAAACGCGAATTAGGAAAGTGATTCGTGTTATACTGCCCCCATATGATTGCTTCGTGGAAGAAACTGATTGCGCTCATCGGCGTGGTCGCCATTACCGGCCAAGGTTGCACCAAGGCATTGTCTCAGGCGACGGTGAATGCCTCAAAACCTGTGACCCTGCGTGTTTGGGGTGTAGTAGATGATTATAACGTCTATATGCCGGCCATGGAGTCGTGGCGCAAATTGCATACCAATGTCACGATTGAGTATAAACGTTTTCGCCTTGAAGAATACGAGACAGCTCTCTTGAATGCTTTTGCCGAAGACAAAGGTCCGGATATCTTCTTGATCCACAATGACTGGACGGGTGAGTACATGAGCAAGATTACGCCAATGCCTCGACAAACATCGACGGCCTATCGCGTGACGACAGGTGGTGTGCGCCCTCAGCTCACGTGGGAGCTGCGTACCGAGCCAACGGTTTCATTGATCGAAATCAAAAATCAGTTTGCTGATACGGTAGCCCGTGATTTGGTGCGCACCGTAAATGTCGGTACAGCTGACAAACCTGTAAACGAAGAGCGTGCCATGGGTGTGCCAGTTGGTATTGATACATTGGC
>CALMET010000171.1 GCA_937863195.1 uncultured bacterium | reverse complement strand
TGTAACCAAAACCCCCTCCTCACGACAAGTGAGGAGGGGGCAGGGGGTGGCGTTCTTATTTGCTTGCACCAGCAGCCTGGATAGCTGCTTTCAACTGAGCATAAGGCACCGCACCAGAAATCAACTGACCGTTGACGAAGGTTGCAGGGGTCCCTTCTACGCCAGCGATCGAACCTTCAGATGTGTCATTGTTAACACGTGCTGCCATCTCGCCTGAATCAAGACAGGTCTTGAAGTTGCCTTCGTTGAGACCAATCGCTTTAGCGATGTCGAGGTAGGTTTGTGTACCAAGCGTCTGCTGTTTAGCAAAGAGCTGGTCATGCATCTGCCAGAACTTGTCGTTGCCACCGATCTTCGCTGCACATTCTGAAGCTTCTGCGGCTTTTTGTGCTTCTGGGTGGATAGCGGAGAGTGGATAGTGGCGATAAACCAAGCGAACGTCTTCTGGGAATTCTTTCAAAGCCTGTTCAAGCGCAGGAAGATGACGTGAGCAGAACGGACATTCGAAATCAGAGTTTTCGATCATGGTGACCTTGGCGTTTTTTGCACCTTTGATGTGGTCAACCTTGTCGTCTACTGGTTTCACAGGGCCTGCAGCAACCGGAGGTGCCGTTGGGTCATTAACCGTAGGCACGGTAGGGTTATTTGCGCCCAAGTTACCGCCCGTAGGGAGCTTGCCGCCTGCCAAAAGACTAAACGCAAGACCAAAACCGATAATCGCCGATACAGCAACGCCGAGAAAAAGACCAGAAAGAAACATGGTCTTTGGACCGCCGTCAAAAAAGGAGCCTTGTGACTGTGACATAGTGGAGTGGTTACGTACTAAAGTGGTACGAGAGTAACAAGTAAGAGTGAATTATTGAAGATTTTGTCAACCCTATTCGGCAAGTGCCGCGGTCATGATGCGGTCCCAGTCTGCGATCGTGAGGCCGTTATGGACCTTACCATCGATAATAAAGGTTGGGGTCGCACGCACGCCATTACGATTGCCTTCAGCGACATCATCCATAACAACCGAGTCGTATTTTTTATCAGCGTAACATTGACTGAACTGGTCACCGTTTAGCCCGATCGCTGCAGCATACGCTTTGAACGAATCATCGAGACGAGAGAGGCCTTGCCACGATGCCTGATTAGCGAAGAGCTGATCGGTATAGTCAAAAAACTTGCCTTGCTCTTCAGCACAACGCGCGGCATTTGCCGCATTGCGTGCATTTGGGTGGATGCTCATGAGCGGAAAGTCATTCCAGACAAACTTCGCGCGGTCGCCGTATTTGGCGATGGCTTGCTTGAGAGCAGGCTCGGACCCTTTGCAGGCTGGGCATTGCAAATCGCTATAGATCTGCACTTCGAGCGCGGCTTCGGCATTACCTCTGATAGGCGCCTTGTCATTATTAAAGGTCAAATTACCTGCAACCTGACCCGGACCATCGGACGGAAGGCTGATCAACGCCCATGTGAGCGCGCCAAAGATGGCGGCAACGGCAACAATAGTACCGATTACTAATCCTTTATTAGATGTTTCTTGCATACGGCCGAATTGTGGCAAATGGGATTAGAGATGTGAAGGATGGCTCTGCAAATAACGAATAATGTCAACGGCGGCCCGAGAACCGTCCCCAACCGCTACCGCAACCTGTTTTACTGGCGTGTCGGTCACGTCACCCGCTGACCAAATACCATCGACATTGGTTTTACCAACTTTGTCGACGATGATCTCGCCTTGCGCGTTTTTACCAACGAATGAAATCATGCCTGATTGTGGCATAAGCCCAACTTCGATAAAGACATCGTAGACCGGGAGCGTGTGTTGCTTGCCTTCTTGCTCATAGACGAGCGATTCGAGGCGAGTATCACCTTCAAATTTAACCGTTGTCGCATTGGTCAGGACCTTGATTTTTGGATCCTGTTCGCAACGCGATTTCATCACCTCATCACCTGATAATGCAGGATTGATAGTGAGAATGGTCACACTCTTTGAATACTTCGCTAATAATAACGCCGCATCCATGGCGGAGTTGCCACCGCCAATAACGGCGACATCTTGCCCGACCGTGAGTGGCGCCTCGCACGTCGCGCAATAGGTCACACCTTTGCTATTTAGCCGTTCTTCGCCAGGCACGTGCAATTTGCGATGCTCGGTGCCCGTTGCGATAAGGACGGTTACTGCTTGATACGTGCGTACGGCCGTCTTTATTTCAAATCCTCCTGGGATTTTTTTGATATCAAGGACAGGTTCTTGTTCAAACACATCCATGGCTTTGCGATAGTCTTCAAGATGTTTTTGAAAAAGCTCGACAAGTTGCACGCCGTTCACGCGATGAATGCCAAGATAATTTTCAACATCACTCGACCAAATCACTTGTCCGCCAAGTTGGCCGGCAAACATCGCAAACGACAATTTTTGCCGCGCAAAATAGACCGCAGCCGCCATACCTGCGGGCCCTCCACCAATAATAACGACGTCGTACATGAAAGGAGTATAACACACTCATGCGAACCCTCTGTCTGCATTATATTTTTTAGATAGACATCTCCCTTTAAAGGGAGATCTGATTCTGATTCTGATTCTGATTCTGATTCTGATTCTGATTCTGATTCTGATT
>CALMET010000170.1 GCA_937863195.1 uncultured bacterium | reverse complement strand
GACTCTCAAGTCGCCCGGAGCATTAGGAAAAGTGTTGCCGAATACTCCATTGGTATAACGACGATTGGTGACGAACGAAACCTTGGTATTCACGTTTTTCTCCTGGTACGAGACGCCGCTTTTGTAACAAAAAAGGAGAATTTGTCAATCCTCCTTCGTGTGCACTGTTATTCTTTGGTAAACGTTTTAATCGCGGTGTCTAACACATTGATATAGTCTGACTCTTCAAACGTCGCACAGTCATTGGTGCCTACCGGTACAACCGTCTTGCCATGACATTCTTCACGTTCGTAGTTTGACCCATTGGTAAAATGTTTGGTGAACGTGATCACCGTAATATTGCGGCCATTCTCAAACGCATAGTGATCAGTGTAGTAGATCTGGCCGGCACCTGGGTCGGCATTGCGCGTGACACAGAAGGTTGTGTCACCGACCATAAGTGTCGTCCGGCCATTTGCTCGTTCGCTTGAACCATCCACGAAACAACCGTTGAGAATCTTTGCATCATTGGTCGCATGATTATCGATGGACCATTCAGGCGTCAGGCGCCCCTTGGTCGGATAGCTGAAGGTGAAGCCAGACTTGCTCGAGTACGAGTCCCATGTGTCATCAATGGTGGTCGTTGAAGTCGTTGCTGGCGTTGTCGGTGTGGTAGAAGTCGCAACAGGTGTTGTCGCTGTTGGTTCATTGGTTGTCGGCCCAAACGGATTACAACCAGCACCGAGTAATGCGAGAGCCATGAATGGAGCTGCGAGAGCAGCCACGCGGGAGTAGTACATATCTAACCAATAGCGTAGTACGGTTGAGATATTGTCGCAAATAAAGCGCCGCCCCTTGTTAGAGGGGCGGCTCAGGTAGGTTGTGCGGGCTAGAGGACTCTCAGCGCCTCACCCTGAAGTGGGTTGCTAAGGATCATGATCAAGCCTTCACGTTCTGCAGCAATAATCGTCGCGTGAATCTGCTTTTCTTGGTCGGGGTAGAGAGCGACGAGTACATCACGTCCCCCATCAAAGAGGGTCATGTCTGCTGGATCTCCGCGTGACAGGGTTGCATACAGCGCCTGAATGAGATGGCTCGGATTTGTAATCCTTCTTGGCAACTTGCCAGAGGCATGCCCGAGGGCCACTCGGTCTTTGACGGAGAGCCTACCGACGTAGGGCAAGCCTATGGTACAGGTGATTGGCCTGTCGCCTTGAAGTGTTTGAGGCAGATGACGACAAGCCTGCAACGCCGCGTCAAAGTTGTATCCGTTCACTCCGAGAATACGAAAGGTTTTTTTGCCTTTTACCCGCCTTCGTTCGACGGCGCCATGAAGTTTTTTGGGCAAGGTGTGATTGGGCTGGTGGCTGCATTGATGAGAGAGGAGGGTGAGCAAAACGATATCATTGAAGAGAGACGGATGAGGCCACCCACGCTGCTTAAAATGCTTCGGCAAGTGAATGTTGAGGATTTGGCGAATCCGTTCACGGGTATAGCCTGTACGGTCACCAACCAAACTCAATGTTTGATTGTACAGGTATGAGGCAATCAAGATATCGGCTTCTTGAAAACCGACATTCGTTGAGAGAAAACCGTAGAACCGCTCAAAGAGCTCGAGAGCCTTTTTATGCATCAAGCCGATTTCGGCGGTATGCTCGATACTTGTCTCTTCATCGTTGTTGAAAACCTCGTACAGTCCCGACCCTTCATTACCTGAAGAATCAAATGAGACCGTACTCATAGTGGGTTGCAACAGCAATTTTTTCACCATTCGCTCCTTGTCCTTTCCAAAACGGGACATGGAGATTTTTGTCTGAAGGTGGGCCGTCAGGTCTTTTGCAGAGGGCATGGTGCCGTTCTCAAGAACATAGTCTTTTGAATGGCGTCTAACGGTTCTGCGGCCATCGGTGACATGTCTTGGCTCGCGTACAATTATGAAGTCTTCATCGTTCAACTGACGGTTATAATAGGCGAGTGTCCACCAACCCAAGTACGACATGAAGGACGCGCCCTTGTCGGATCTATACTTTTCCATTGCTTTTCTAATGGCGAAGTAGGCGATACTCGTGAGTTCTTCAGGCGGAGTCGATTTTGCAAACCGTCGTCGCATCAAGCTGATGGCGCCAGGAAAATGGCTAGAGACGATCTGGTCTTCATAAGACCGCTTTTCGGCGATATCAGACGATGCTTGATAGGCAGCGATGATGAGGTTGGTCTCTTGATGTGACAGGGCGCGTTTGCGCCGCCTGTCAAAAAGCGTGTCAACCGGCGATTTGCTTAAAGGGGCAGATCGTTTCATGACGAGCTCCTTTTAGAGGTGAAGGTACTTGGCCCATCTAACCAGCCAGTTCAAGCGAGGTCAAAAAAAGCCCAAAAGGGCTTTATTTTGCTGGACTAACAGGGGGTTTGCCAGCTAATACGGCGATAATGTTTGCCGCGGCTAATTTGGACATAGCACTACGTGCTTCAAGCGTCGCGCTCGCCGTATGCGGAGTTAGTAAGACATTTGAAAAGGATTTGAGCTCAAGCTTGTCGGTGAGATCGCAGTCGATGGCGGGTTCGCATTCAAAAACGTCGAGTCCAGCGCCGGCAATACGCTTGGTGCGTAGTGCGCGCAACAGGGCTTTTTCACGAATGATCGGGCCACGTGAGGTATTAATAATGAGCGCAGATTTTTTCATGAGGCTGAACTCAGCCGTATCAATAAGGTATTTGGTAGAAGCGAGCAGCGGCACATGTAGTGAAATAATGTCCGCGTTTTTTAGGAGTTCCTCTTTTGATAAAAACTTCGCATGAAAGACGGTTTCAAAATCGGTATCGCGCGTGAGATCGGTATAGGTAATTTTCATGCCAAATCCGAGCAGGGCATGGCGAGCGACGAGTTTACCGATGCGGCCAAGTCCAACTAAACCAAGGGTTTTGCCCTTAAGGTCAAAGCCCATAAAATGATTAGGCGACCAACCGCGATACTTTTTTTCGCGGGCAAACGCATCGCCTTCGACCATGCGATGCGCGAGGGCGATCATCATGCCAATAGCGTGTTCGGCGACAGATTCGGCAGCTTCGATGACGGGGGTATTGGTAACAACCACGCCTCGCTTCTTTGCCTCTTTGAGATCAATATTATCAAAGCCGACCGCATAGTTGGCGACAATTTTAAGCTGTGGCCCGGCGGCATCAAAAAATTCTTTATCGACGCGATCGGTGAGAATGGGGAGCACGGCATCCGCGCCTTTGATGCGTTTGAGTAATTCTTTGCGCGGGATGATCTCGTCTTTTTCATAGACGTCCACGACAAAACCTTTTTGTTTTTTCAAAAGACTAATCGCTGGTTCTGGTATTGGGCGGGCGATAAAAATGCGTGGCATAGGTTAGGCGGTTTGTTTAAGGCGTTTAGGGTGTTTATTTGAGGTGACGACATGCTGCGCGGCGACTTTAACGGCCGGTAAAAGGGCATTCACGACGAGCAAGAGCAGCACTTGCTTAGGGACGATCCCGAGCTCTCTGAAAAAACGGTCACCAATAAAGAGCGCGAGCGTATTATTCATGTACAGCATGCAAAGCGCGATCGTAATGCGTTCAGGTGGCTGACGCCACGTGGCGATATAGTAACCGCCCCACGTAAGCGCCCCCAATAAGGCCATCGCATAGAGCATAGCACCTCCGTCAAACCAGGTGAGTGAAATGCCTTCGCCAGACGAGCTCGCCACGATGCCAGTGATAAGCAAACCAAAAGCCGCAACCGAGATATTGCGCCAGAGGGCATCGCGTTTTTGAATGTAGGCCGGCATGGCACGTTGCACCAAAACACCTAAAATAAACGGCGCAACAATGGTGAGAAAGAGCGAGAAGAACATGCGTACCACGTCGATCTCTACCGTTGTCCCGATAGCGATCTTGGTCACGAGAGGGATGGTGAAGGGCGCGAGAAGCGAAGTGACCGTGGTGATAACGAGCGCGAGTGAGGTTTTGCCGCCAAAAAACTCAGCCATAAGGGCAATGGTGGTACCCGTCGGCATAGCGCCTAAGACCAAAAGCGCCACCGACCACTCGGTTGGTAAAAAAGAACCAGCAAAGAAGAGGGCGAAGGGCATCACGATAAGCATGTAGAGGCTCGAGAGCGCCGTCATGCGCCAATCTTTGGCATACCCAACCACCTCACCGAGTGAAAGTCGCAAGCTCGAGAAGAAAAAGACCAAGATGAGCAGCTGGGTTGAGTAGGTGTTTATGAAATTGAGCTTTGAAGGAAAAGAGATGCCTAAAATAACGCCAAGCAAGATAACGAGTACTTGGTTCTCGGTGAGAAGACGTTTGAATTTTGCCGCGAGCATAGAATAGAGTGTAGCGTTAATTGCTGGTTTTGTCCCTTTGCTATGCAGCTGCTAAAAAAGGGTTTTTGAGATATGCACAGGCATTCCACAAGATACCAACAGCAAAAAAACGAAAAAGAAAAATATTTTTTGGCTTTGTACTGCAAAAAATTCCACAAGCAAGCTCCGATGATGGTTTGAATATAGAATAAACGCGTATGTACGCGCACGCACGATCTTTAGTTGCAGGTCTTATCTCGGCCATGGTTTTTTGCTTGCTCGTGCTTTTGCCTCAGTCTGCCCAAGCGGCCATTTTGGTGACGACGACAGCTGATGCTGGTGCGGGTTCGCTTCGCGATTCTATCGCCACGGCAAATGCTTCGTCAGGACCAGATATTATTGAGTTTGCCATTGGTTCTGGTACAACAACGATTTACCTCACGACGGATCTCCCAACAAGTACCGAAGAGCTTGTTATCGATGGCTGGACTCAGCCGGGTTGGTCAAATTTTCCTATCATCAGCATTCGTCCCACGATTAGCGCGACTCGTGCTCTCGGATGTTCGGCGAAATGTACCATTCAGGGCATTGGAGGGTATGGTAATTCAGCGCATTTTTTCCAAATGGATGCGGGCTCAGATAATTCTGTAATAAAAGGTAATTGGATTGGGGTAAATACAACGACAGCCGTTTTTGCTTTTTCTAACGGGATCTATATCAATGCACCTAATGTTACCATTGGAGGTACAGGAAGTTTTGATCGAAATGTCATCAATGGTTCAACAGCATCGCTAACGCTAACAGTGAACGCGAATAATGCATCCGTTATTGGTAACTACATTGGGACAAATGCCACGGGTACCGTGGGATCATCTGGTTCGCTTTTCATTAATGGTGCAAACGATGTTGTTATTGGAGGTACGACGAATGCCGAGCGAAACATTTTTGGGTCTAATGCCACCATGGTCGTAGCTCGTTATGGCGCAGACAATCTAAAAGTATATGGTAATTATTTCGGCTTTCGTCCTGACGGCACAATGCGTATCGCGAATACCTTGCGGTCAATATCGGTTGCGAGTTCTACGAATATTGAAATTGGCACATCAACGCAGGCATTACCACAGCTATTAAGTAGTCATATTCCTGCAGCACTGGCGAATATTGCCGTCTCGACCACGTTAGTGACAGATCTGAGATTATATAACAACTACTTTAACTTAACAGCGTCCGGTTTAGTGACGACGGGTACGGGCTATGGCTTACAAATGGATCACACATCAAATGTCACGATAGGCGGTACTGCGACGAATGAACGTAATTATTTTAATGTTGGAGGCATTAGTGGTGATTTTGTGCAGGACATATCGATAAAGAACA
>CALMET010000169.1 GCA_937863195.1 uncultured bacterium | reverse complement strand
CTTCTTCGACAAGTTGCTTTAAACGCGCTTCAAATTCACCACGATACATGGTGCCGGCAACCATCAACGCCAAATCAACGGCGTAGAGACGTTTACCATAAAGCACGTCAGGCACTTGGCCAGAGGCGAGACGATGGGCGAGCCCTTCAACAATGGCCGTTTTACCTGTGCCTGGCTCACCAAGAAGAATCGGATTGTTTTTGGTACGGCGGCACAAGACTTCTAGCAAGCGTTCGGTTTCTTTGTCGCGACCGATAACAGGATCAAGTTTTTCGATTTGTTCTGGCGCGGTTAATTCACGAGTGAATACCTCGAGAGCTTTTGGCTTTTTCTCACGGCCTGGGCGTGGTGGGGCGAGTGATGGATCTTGGCGGCTAAAACCCGGGTTCGCACCGGCGTCAGTTGCTGGATCAGCCGCTTCACCTTCTTCTTCAGCTTCAACCGCTTGTTCAGCGATTTTTTCGGTGAATTCAGGAAAGCGTGCGATGGATTGTAAAACGCCACGTAATTGTTCTTTGGCGAGCTGAATGTTTAATCCGCGTCCGTCCAAAAAGGCGATAATATCTTCTGGCGCAATTTCAAAAATCGCTAAAAGCAAATGTTCGGTGCCGATATAACGGTGCTCATGCAAATGCGCGAGCAAAACCGCTTTTTCAAGAATACGCTTCACACCTACGGATAAGTCGGGGGCGATTGGTGTGCCTGGCTCATGCGGTGTTGGAGAACCACGAAAATCGTTCTCGGCTTCTTCGGTGCGGATAGACGCCTTACTCAACACTTCAGCCGCAATCGAACCAGGCTCTTGCAACAAGCCCACAATCAAATCACCAGGCGCGACTTGTTCGCGTCCAGACGCAATCGCAAAAGCCAAAGACTTTTGCAAAGCTTCTTTGAGGTGGTGCGTAAAACGCGACAAGAGGTCTGGTTGTAGCATGAGAAGTAAAGTTTAAGGTGAGTAGTCAGTAGGTGAGTGGGCGGGGCTTTAATTACCACCGCCCATTTGCTTCAATCTCTTAATACGTTCTTCAACCGGAGGATGTGTCGAAAACAATGACGCAATCTTTTTGCTATTGCCAAACGGACTCGCGATCCACAAATGAGACGTCGCTGTTGATGTGCGTGCGAGGGGCTGGGCATTTGCCGAGATCTTGGCGAGTGCTGATGCTAATCCGTCTGGGTAGCGGGTCATGAGGGCGCCAGAAGCGTCGGCAAGGTATTCGCGTTGACGACTGATCGCGAGCTTAATGATTTCACCAATAACAGGTGACAAGATCAAAAAGACAATACCGACAATCATGAAGATTCCGCCGCCGCTGTCTTTAGACCGACGTCCACCAAAACCGATGCGAAAGAAGAGATCACCCATGAGTGAGAGCGCACCAACCATGACCGCGACAAGCACCATATAGAGCGTATCGCGATTTTGGACATGTGAGAGCTCGTGGGCAACAACGCCTTCGAGTTCTTCGTTCTCAAGAAGAGCGATGATACCCGTGGTAAAGGCTACTGATGCGAGCTCAGGACTGCGACCGGTGGCAAACGCATTCGGTGCCGCTTCTTCGATCACATAAACTTTTGGCATTGGCATGCCAGCGGTGATAGTGAGATTCTCGACGAGATTCCAAAGATACGGATACTGTTCGCGTTTCTCGATGAGTTTAGCGCCCGTCGTAGCAAGAACAACCTTATCACCGAAGAACCACGAAAACGCGGTCATACCGAGTGAAATCGTGAGAGCGAACACGAGTCCGGCAGAACCGGACCCGTTGATTTCGCCATACACGTAGCCCGCCGCAGCGAGCACACCGGTAAAGACCGCGATCAGTAGAACGCTTTTGCGTTTGTTTGATGCGATGTGGCTATACATTGTCGTTTAGAATTGAACGGTTGGCACAGCACGTTCAGCATCGCTCGTAAGCTCGAAGAATTCGCGCTTCACGAAGCCAAGAATGCCAGCGATCATATTGGT
>CALMET010000168.1 GCA_937863195.1 uncultured bacterium | reverse complement strand
GGCCAAGACACGCGTCTCGCTGAAGCGAAGATTGAAGGCCTTAAGCATCTCGCTAATAAGCTTTGGAATATCAGCCGCTTCATGCTGATGCAGATGGAGGCTCCGGCTGAATCCGTAACGGGGGAGACACTTGCTGATCAATGGATCAAAGCGCGCTTTGCAGAAACAGCCGCGTCTATCACCAAGAAACTTGAAACCTACCAATTCAGCCTTGCTGCTGAAGAGCTTCGTGACTTTACGTGGAATGATCTCGCTGATTGGTATCTTGAGATTACCAAGGTTGAAGGTAACAAGGCCGCCATCCTGAAAGAGTTGCTTTCGGGCATGCTCCGTCTTTGGCATCCGTTTATGCCATTCGTAACCGAAGAGATCTGGCAGCGTGCGGGTTTCGAAGGTCTTTTGCTTGTTGCAGAATGGCCTACGATGTCTGTTAGTACGATGCCAGCCGGCTTTGAAACGCTCCGTACCGTTATCGGCGATGCTCGTCGCTTGCGTGCTGATCAAGGCGTTGATGCGACGAAGAAAGCGGTCTTCGCTTATCAGTCGGATGATGCGACAGCTGAGCTTATCCAAGCGAATAGCGCCTGGGTGCTGCGCCTCACGAACTCTTCAAGCTTTGAACTCATGACCTCGTTACCGTCTGACTGGCCTGTCGTGGCTGGCGTGGTGAGTGTATCGATGAGTCTCGAAGGCTTGGTAGATGTCATTAAAGAAAAAATCAAGATCACAAAAGAACTTGAGCAGCTCGCGGCCTACATCACTTCAACAACCGCTAAACTCGCTGACCAAGAATTCCGCGGTAAAGCGCCTGAGAAGGTGATTGCTGGCATGGAGTCCAAGCTTGAAGAAGCAAAACAAAAACAAGAACTCTTGAGCTCGCGTATTGCGACCATGAAGTAAGCCACGTACCATTCGACCAAATCGTATGAATATCAAAACCGATCAAAAAGCGATCGAGCACTTTCTCTCGCATGGCGTAGAACGCATTCTACCTACCCCTGAAGCGTTCAAAGAAAAACTCCTCAAAGGCGAGCGTATCTCGGCCTATTTAGGCATGGATGCCACCGGCAAACTTCACTTAGGCCATGCGCTCAATATGATGAAGCTCGCCGAATTGCAGGCGATGGGTCATCGCGTGATTTTGTTGATCGGTACGTTTACGTCGATTATTGGCGACCCGACCGACAAATCAGCCGCCCGCACCCAACAAACCACCGAAGAGGTAAAAGAGCATGCCAAGAATTACTTGAAGCTCGCAACGCGTTTCTTGTCCTTCGAGGGCGAGAATCCTTGCGAGGTGCGTTATAACGGCGACTGGTATGAAAAGATGACCTTCGCTGAAGTGATCAAGCTTTCATCCGAATTCACCGTTCAGCAGATGCTCGAACGCGACATGTTTGAAAAACGCATGAAAGAAGACAAGCCGATTTTCATGCACGAATTTTTCTATCCACTAATGCAGGGTTACGATTCAGTTGTTTTGGATGTTGATCTCGAAATCGGTGGTAATGACCAGACGTTCAATATGCTCGCGGGTCGCGATTTATTGCGCAAACTTCGTGGTAAAGAAAAGTTCGTCCTTGCTCACCGCCTTTTGGTGGACGAGAACGGCGCCAAGATGGGCAAGACAACCGGCAACGGCGTAAACCTTGAAGACGATGCGATCGATATTTACGGCAAGGTCATGCGTTGGCCAGACACCATGCTGATCCCAACCTACGAGCTCTGCACCCAGCTTGAAACGGATGAAATCGCCACCATTAAGAAATCATTGGCAGGCGGGGAGAATCCGATGAAGTATAAGAAAGACTTGGCTTACCGCGTTACTCGTTGGGTAGCAGGGGACGAAGCGGCTGAAAAAGCCCAAGCTCATTTTGAATCGGTCCATCAAAAACACGAGAAGCCAGAAGATATCGCTGTTCATGAGGTGAAGGCGGGTGAGCATGCCTTGGTTGAATTGCTCGTTTCAACGGGGCTTTGTTCGTCAAAGACCGATGCCCGCGCTCAAATTGAGCAGGGTGGTGTGCGTGTGAAAGACGTCGTCTCAACCGATCCAAAGACCATGGTCCAAATTGACAGCGAGGGCGTATTGATTCAAAAAGGCAAAAGACATTTCGTCCACGTAAAAGGCGTATGAAAACCGTATTAGACATCTGGAAGTGCGAACTCGCCCAACAGCTTACCGATAAGCTGGGAGTTGAGGTTAACCAAAACCAATTCGTCCTGCCTCCAAACCCAGAGATGGGTGATTTGGCATTTGGTTGTTTTGCCTTGGCAAAGTCCATGGGCAAGTCGCCAGCTGACATCGCCAAGACACTCGCGGCAGAATTGAAACCAACCCATCCGGGTATCGCCGCTTTTGAAGCAGCCGGTCCTTATTTGAATGTGCGTTTTTCAAATGCTGAACTCGTACGCCGTACGATTCTCGACATCGAAGAAACGAATGACGCTTTTGGTAAAGTGAATGTCGGAGAATCGAAGAGCATCCTTTTAGAGTATGCTTCACTTAATACGCATAAAGAAATTCACGTAGGGCATTTGCGTAATTTATTTTTGGGACGCTCTGCACAGCTCTTGCTTGAGAAGGCGGGCTATCATGTCATCCCAGTGAGCTATCAAGGTGATGTCGGTGCGCATGTTGCGAAGTGTTTGTGGTTCTTCGTGAAAGAACGCAAAGCAGATCTTCAACTCACGTTGAGCGATGTTGATCAGATTTTAAAGGGGATTAGCGCTGATCAGGCAACCGGTAAATACCTCGGCCAGGTGTATACGCAAGCAACCGCAGCACTTGAAGCCAACCCAGAATTCGTCGAAGAATCTTCGACAGTTTTGCGTGCGCTTGAAGCAGGCGAACCGGCATGGACAAAGCTTTGGCTTGAAACGCGCCGATGGTGTCTTGAAGAGATGTTGCGTAACTTTGATGAACTTGATGTACGCATCACGCGCCAATATCTTGAATCCGAAGTCGTTGCACGTGGGCAAGAAATGGTTGATGCCTTAATGGCAAAAGGCGTTGCCACCGAAAGCCAAGGCGCAAGCGTTGTTGATCATGAAGATGTGAAGCCCGGTGTAGTCTTGGTGCGCAATT
>CALMET010000167.1 GCA_937863195.1 uncultured bacterium | reverse complement strand
GTATTCTTGATACGAGATTTCGCTTTTCGATTTCTTTGCCACGATACCGCGGGTCATGGGGATACCGCGTGTCATCCAGCGTGCAACATTAAGACCGATGATATCTTCACCTTTATTCGACAAAACGGACTGACGCAATGCGCCGTCCTCAAATGTAAACTCCCCAAGAAAAACTTGGTCTGCGCCAAAAACAAGTACCATCATAATCCTACCGGTTTCAAATAGTGATCTGCACTCTTAGGTCTACGCTGACGAAACACCTTCACGACTCGCTCTCTCCCGATCCACTCAACTCCGTTTTCAACTGCCACAATCTTTTCCTTCGGTAACGAAGGCGTTTCAGGGTGCTTATTTGCAGAGATGAATTGCTCGATCTTCATATTACCTTCGAATATAGCGCCCAACGGCGATCCATGAAACGAATGCGGTTAGCAATGACAAGCCACCGACTTGAAACAAGACCAATAACGGCCATTGCGTGGCAAAAAACTGACGCAACCCCGTCTCGCCTTCAAAGAGCGCTTGCAAGCGCGGTTCGACGGCGTCTAGACCTAACCATATCACGCCAGCAGCGAGTGCGGCAGCAAATAAGACCAACCACACCGCCTCAAGCACAAACGGAAAGCGAATATACGCCGATGACGCACCCACAAGACGCATAATCGCAATCTCTTCGCGATGCGTATAAATCGCCACGCGCACGGCATTAAAGGCGGCTAATAATCCAAAGAGAGCAAACACGGCAACGAGGGCCGATGTAAACAAGCGCACGCTTTGACCAATAGACTGAATACGATCAATCGCCTCTTTATGATCATCGAAGGACGAAGACTTCACAAAACTCGCATACTGCGGATTCTTGGCGGCCTCTAACAAGAACGCGTATTCTTCTGGCTTCTTGGCCTTCATGACAATCTGGGCACCGATCGGATTTGTGCCGAGCTCAGTCAAGGCGTCGGTAATTTTTGGATTGTTTTTATTGCGTTCTTTAAACGCTTCGAGTGCTTCTTCAGCGGTCACCATGGTCACGCGCTCGGTTTGTGGCAACGATGCGATATAAAAACGTGCTTGGTTTAACACCGCTTCAGGCGTATCTGGCTGAAAGGTCCGGGTTACGTCGATACGCTCTTCAAGCATGGTGACCATGCGTCCAACAAGGGCAT
>CALMET010000166.1 GCA_937863195.1 uncultured bacterium | reverse complement strand
AGATGGGTAATTCTGAGGTGGGGCATATCACCATTGGTGCTGGTCGTATTTTTTATCAGAGTTTGCCACGTATCAATCTCTCGATTGAGTCAGGGGAGTTTTTGATGAACGCGGCTTTTCGCAAAGCGGCAGCAGCGGTACATGCCACCGGCGGTACCTTGCATCTCATGGGATTGGTTTCTGCCGGCGGCGTACATTCATCGCAAGAGCATTTGCATGCCTTATTGCGTTTTTGCCAACAAGAAAAAATCACGAATGTGGCAATTCATGCGTTTTTGGATGGACGTGACACACAATTCACCTCAGCGCCCGGATTTTTTGAATCGCTAGACGCTGCCATCGCGCAATATGGCGTGGGCAAGCTCGCTACGATGTCGGGGCGTTTTTATGCCATGGATCGTGACAACCACTGGGAGCGCATCGAGCTCGCTTATCGCGCCATGACCGAAGGTAAAGGCCCAACCGCAGAAACATGGAGAGAAGCCCTCGATGCCTCGTATGCGGCAAAAGTCTATGATGAACAGTTTTTACCGGTTGTTATCACTAATAAGCAAAAGCCTGTCGCAACGGTTCAAGAAGGTGATGCGGTGATCGTCTTTAACTTTCGCCCAGACCGCTCGCGTCAATTAGCAAAAGCCTTTGTCTTGCCAGCCTTCACCGGCTTTGAGCGTACCTATTTGAAAAATCTCACCTTTGTCACCATGACGGAGTATGAAAAAGGATTGCCACTTGAAGTCGCATTTCCTCCGCAGCTCGTTGAGACGTCATTAGCAAAGGTTATTGCGGATGCCGGTATGAAGCAATTGCATATTGCTGAAACAGAAAAATACGCCCATGTCACCTTTTTCTTAAATGGGATGAAAGAAGATGCGTTTGCCAATGAAGAACGCGTGATTGTACCGTCTCCGCGTGTTTCAAGTTATGACGAGGTCCCAGAAATGTCAGCCTTTGTGATTGCAGAACGCGTGGTTAAAGAATTAGCGGCTGGCAGTTTTGATTTTATCGTGTTGAATTTTGCGAATCCTGACATGGTCGGCCACACAGGCAATCATCAAGCGACAATTAAAGCCTGTGAAGCCGTTGATAAGGCACTCGGGATGATTGCTGACGCGGTGCTCGCGGTGAATGGCGCAATGGTGATCACGGCTGATCATGGCAATGCCGAAGAAGTCAAAAATTTGATCACGGGCGAGATGGACAAAGAACACTCAACCAATCCAGTACCATGCTTGATCGTGGCTAAAGCGCTCGAAGGCTTGCGTGCACCAAGTGGTGATGTCATCGGTGGTGATCTTTCGTTGAATCCGCCTGTCGGGATGTTGGCTGACATTGCGCCGACTGTCCTCAAGCTTTTAGGACTTGAGCAACCAAAAGACATGACAGGTCAGCCGCTCGTATAGTAGGGTAGCGGCGCCTTTTGTTTGGAGGATGGATGAACGCCATCAGGCAGTACGTGGTTTTTTCGTTTATCACTTCGCTTGCCATCTCGGCAATCGTTGTTGAATATGTGCCGTTTTTGCGCGAGACCGGATTCTCGCTGTCAGAAATCGCCCTGCTGAGCTTGGGTTATAATGTGTTGATCGCCATGGTCGAGGTGCCAACGGGTATCTATGCCGATAGGCACGGCTGCAAGTCAGCTGTGCAATGGAGTCAGATCATCTATGTCGCGGGTATCACGCTCTACGGTTTAACCACGAGCAAAGCGTTTGTGATCATGGCCGTAGTGCTAACGGCGATCAGCTTCGCGATGCAAAGTGGCGCCAGACAATCGTGGTTGATGAGCCAAATGACAGCAGCGACGACACCAAAACAGCGGCGACGTGCCTTTGCAGACTCGATGCTTGCCGCACAATGTGGCGCCATCTTGGCGCCAATGCTCTCGGCAGCATTAAAAGCACAGTGGCAGGTCAACGTTTTTTTCTTGTCAGCGATCCTCTCGCTCATCGCGCTTGCCGTGACATTGTTCTGGTCACCAGATCAACCAATAGCACGGCCACATCAAGGTTGGGCCGAACTTTTTCACCAAGGCCGGCTCGCGGCGCTTGAGTATCCGTTATTGCGATGGCTAGGCTGGATGTCCTTCGTCTTTGCGCTCATCTCGGTTGTGACCAATCAGTGGTCGCTCGCCTTACGTGAGTCGCATTGGCCGATGGACGGCTACTGGGTGTGGTTCGCCATGCAGGCGGGTCTCATGCTGGGTTCGGTCGCTTATCGGCAATTACCCGGGCATCATGCGCCGTTTGCGATGGTGGTGTCACTCACGATCGCGGGCGGGTGCTTGGTCTTCGCGGTGCGTTCGCCTGATTATGGGTGGATGGCCCTGCTCGCTCTACTACAAGCGTCACGAGCGTTTTTTCAAGTAGCGCGCGATCATGCAGTTCAGTCATCCGTGCCTATGGAGGTGCGGGCGACGGCGGCATCATGGATCTCGCTCGCGAGCCAAATCGGCATGATGGCGGTACTTGGTTTCACAAGCCTCGTCACCATCGGCCGTCACACGGCGCTTGAAGCTATGCAGGTTACTTGGACGCCTGCCGGCCTCGCGCTGATCACCTGTTCGGTACTCTTCTATCTACGCTACCGCGTAAAGCGGTATGCATGGTCATAGCCCTTCACAAAATCCTGCAAGTTCTTTTAATTGGACGAATGGGAGCAAAACAGTGATACTTTTTTTATGAAAGACTATGCGGCCGTTTTGAAAAAGCTCACCAAGCGCTATACCGATCCTGCGATGATTGATTTTGGTAATGCCGAAGATACGCTGATCGCCACCCTTCTCTCGGCTCGCACCACCGATGCGCAGGTCGTGAAGGTCTATCCTGGACTCCGAAAAACGTTTCCGACCCTTCAATCGTTTGCGGATGCTACCGAGGCGGATATTACGAAGGCAATTTCAACCATCGGGCTCAACCGTCAAAAAGCCAAAGCCATCAAAGCTCTCTCACGGATTCTCCTTACAAAATACGACGGCAAGGTGCCGCGTACCATGGAGGAGCTCATTGAGTTGCCTGGCGTTGGTCGCAAAACGGCGAGTTGTGTTTTGTCCTATGCCTATAATATCCCCGCAATCGCGGTGGATACCCACGTCTTTCGCATCACGAGACGTTTAGGATGGGCAAAGGGCAATAATGTTCTCACGGTTGAAAGCGAGCTCCGCAAGACTGTCCCCGAAAAACTCTGGAACGGTATTAATCGCGCCTTTGTGCCATTTGGTCGTGAGTTTTGTAAGGCAGGTAAGCCGCTTTGTTATGTCTGTCCGGTGCGTGAATACTGTCCATACAAAAACAAGACAAAGGCTCCTCTCTCAAGTACACTCAAGCCATGAGTATTGATCTGCAAAGCGTCATCGCTCTTCAGTCTGCCGTCATGGCAATACCTGGAGGCGTCTATTTCGCGGCTTTTTGTGCCCAGTGGCTGATGTATGCGTTCACAGGCTTTATTTTGTATTTTGCCGTTGATCGTGGAGGTGCCTTAAGACGCGGATGTTATGAAGCCTCAGCTTCTGCATTAGCCGCTTTTGGCATCGTCTATCTCTTGAGCCATTGGTTTGAACGCACGCGCCCTTTTCGCGCTTTTCCTGATCTTGTCACTCCACTTATTAATGCGCCGTTAACGAATTTTAGTTTACCCTCGGGTCATGCGGCTACGTCATTTGCTTTAGCAGCCTCACTGTCTCTCACGTATCCAAAATTTGCACCTGGTGTTTTTACCGTCGCATTTCTGATTTCATTGGGGCGCGTGGCAGTAGGTGTTCATTATCCAACGGATGTAGCAGTAGGTGCGATGATTGGGGCCTCTGTTTCATTGGCCGTCCATCTTTTTGCTCAAAGATACCGCGGTAAAAAAGAACGCCGTGCTACCGCTAAAAAATAACTCCTTCTATGATGTTTCGCCGACTTTTTTTATTGCTACTCGTGCTTGGCTTTGCCGGGTTCGGTTATCATTTTTACGAACAGAAACAAGCTGCTGAAAAAGCGCGCTTGGCAGCTTTGCAAAACAAGCGTGAAGAAATCTCTTTGCGTATTATTGAAGGCTGGACGGTGGACGAAATCACCTCTTACCTTACAGATAAGGGCAGTGTTTCAGCCGCGGACATCAAGACCTCCATCGGCGCCTCCGTTGACCGCGCTCCGATGGCGGCACATTGGCGCGAAGATTATCCCTTCTTGAAGTCATTACCAAAGAATCGCTCACTCGAAGGGTATCTCTATCCAGATACCTATCGTGTTTGGAAGGATCAATTACCGAATGCGCTTTTTGAAAAGCAACTCGCAGAATTCAATCAAAAGTTTAAAGACACCGTCGTTGGTTCTCAAAGCGCTCCGCTTGAGACACTTGATGATGTGGTGATTCTCGCCTCGATTGTCGAAGCTGAGGTGACGGCCAATACCGATCGCGCCATCGTTGCTGGTATTTTCTTAAATCGCTTGCGCATCGGCATGGCTCTTCAAACGGATGCCTCGCTCTCGTATTTGCATGGCTCAAACCGCGCCCAGGCAACGTCTGAAGATCTCGCTTCAACATCGCCTTACAATACCTATAAAAATCGCGGCCTGCCGCCGGGCCCATTGGGCAATCCGGGTGAGGACTCGATTAATGCCGTCCTAAACCCAAAGAAAACGGATTATTTCTACTTCCTCACTGATAAGGCAGGTAAGGTATATTACGCGAGCACGCTCGAAGAACACGCGGCAAATCGCGCTAAGGCAGGGATTTAGCCTTTGTGATATCGTCTGGCCATGTCGTCCTTAATGGGTCCTATTGATTATGCGAAAGCGCTCAACCAAGAGCAGCTTGAAGTTGTTTTGCATGGTGATGGGCCTTGTCTCGTTTTAGCCGGTGCCGGCTCTGGTAAGACGCGTACCTTAACCTATCGCGTTGCGTATTTGATCGAGAAGGGCGTTGCTCCAGATGAGATTTTGCTTTTAACGTTTACCAATAAAGCCGCGCGCGAGATGACCGAGCGCGTTGAAGGTGTGCTTGGCGATCGTGCCCGTGGTATTTGGGGCGGTACGTTTCATTCGGTAGGTTCACGTTTTTTGCGTATGTACGCCGAATCGATGGGGTATAATCGCTCATTCACTATTCTAGATGCCGACGACGCAAAAGATTTGATTAAGGCGGTGATGAAAGATGTGGGGATTGATACTAAAGACAAACGCTTCCCATCCAAAAACGTTGTCTCGGATGTCATCTCGTATGCGCGCAATACGCAGCAGAATTTTTCTGATGTGCTTGAAGCCAAGCATCCAAATTTTTTGCATTGTGTCAGTAAGATCGAAGAGATCGCGGTGCAATATCACCAACGCAAAAAAGACGCCAACGTAATGGACTTTGATGACCTGCTCACCAATACCGCCGGACTTTTTGAAGATCCAATCTTAGGTGAACGCATTAGTAGTCGGTTTAAGTATGTTCTCGTTGATGAGTTTCAAGATACGAATACCGTACAGGCACGTATCGTAAAAGCGATTGCCCGAGTACATGGCAATATCATCGCGGTGGGGGACGATGCAGTCGATCTACGGCTTTCGTGGCGCGGATGTCCAAAACATTCTCGCCTTCCCAAAGCTCTGGAAGGACGCAAAGACCTTTAAATTGCTAACAAACTACCGCTCAACGCCGGAGATTTTAGATCTTGCAAACGCTTCGCTTGAACACAATGTTGATCAGTTTCATAAAGACCTAACAGCGCTGCGTGAGCATGGTTCAAAGCCTGTACTCGTTTCGTGTTCATCAGCTAGCCAAGAGTCGAAGTTTGTGGCGGATGAGATTTTGAACCAGCGTCGCCAAGGGACCGCGCTTGCGAACATGGCCGTATTGTTTCGATCAAGTTCGCATTCACAGACGCTTGAGTTTGAATTAATTCGTCGTGATATCCCGTACGAATATCGTGGTGGGCAAAAGTTTTTTGATCGCGCACACATTAAAGACGTTCTCTGTTTTTTGCGCGTCATCAATAATCCAAAAGATGAAATCGCCTGGCTGCGTATTTTGGGCTTGCAAGTGGGTATCGGTGCAACGACAGCTTCAGAACTCGTCCACCAATTAAAAACCTTTGATACGATCACCGATGCTCTATTGCCTGGCGCCCCTTTGCGCGTGCCATCTCGCGGCAAAGTCGGCTTTACTGATCTCGTAACGATTTTGAACGATGCTCAAGAGCGTGGGCTTTTACCATCAGTGCTTATTCGCGCGGTGACGAGCTCAACATATCAAGATCATCTTGAACGCGAATATCCAAACTATCGCGAACGTCTTGAAGACCTCGAGCAATTAGCGAGTTTTGCCGAGAGCTATGAGCAGCTTGATGCGTTTTTGGGTGATATCGCGCTTTACGATGAAGCGGTCACTACGCGTGAACAATCCGCGCGACCAAATGAAGAGCGGATGATTCTGTCCACGATCCATCAAGCCAAAGGGTTAGAGTGGGACACCGTATTTATTATCCATCTTACCGATCAATCATTCCCAAGCGCTCGCGCGCTCTCGTCAGAAGAGGGGATAGAAGAAGAACGTCGTCTCTTTTATGTAGCGGTGACGCGTGCGCGACGTCAGTTGTTTTTAACGTATCCGATGACGACGGGCTATGACACGCTCTCATTTTGCCAGCCATCAACCTTTATCGAAGAAGTCTCGTCAAAACTTTTTGAAAAACGCGAATTACGCGAAGGACGATTTTCTGCCGGCCCTCGTTCAGCATCGCGCTTTAACGATTCGAGTGACGATGGTGACGGATTTGCCGAAGATGAAGTGATCCAACTCGATGGTTTTGGCGAGCGTCGCCCCTCATGGCGCGCCAAGCCGACGAATGAGAAACCAAGCACCACCACGCTCTGGAAAAAGAAGGACGCAACCCCTAAAAACGGCCCTGATAAAACATTCTTACGGTCTATTGAGGATCTTTAACGCCTACGCTAAGGTCGGGCCATATGGCCTGGGCACGGGTAAGCGGACCTGGAGATTCGGATGCAGTATGTGACGCAATTGCGGCCGCCATTGCCGAAGAATACCTCCGTCGCGATAGCGGCGCCCTTTTGGATATTCGCGTTTCTGGCGGGCATGGCGCCCTTTTTGTAACGGGCAACGTGTCGTCGACGGCTGATTTTGATGTCTCGGCGGTGATTCGTCGCGAGCTTGGCCGCATCGACCCCTCTCTGCAGGCCGAGCCATTTATCTCAATCGAAGCCATGGCCGAGCCTCGCGCCTTTGGTGGTGCCGAACCTTGGACAGCCGTCAGCGTCGCTTCATCGGGGTCATCGTTGCTTTGGCCAGACGCCCACGCGTTTGCTATCGCCTGCATTCGCGCCCTCGAACAAAAACGGCAACAAGATCCTGATTGGTATTGGCTCACCTCAGACTATTCAATCGCCGTCGCTGACGATGGTGATAAGCGCCGCCTGCAGGCCAGCGTCATTCACTCAGACGGTGTGACGCCAGATGAAGTCCGTGCGCGCTTTGCAGGGTTACTCTCAAATATCCCTTCATCCAAACCGCTTGAGGTTGATGTCATTTGTCAGCAAGGCGTGCACAGTCTCATGCGTCGCACAGGTGCTTCGCGACAACAGCGAGCGATTTCTTTTGCACGAATGCCAAGTGCTCTTCAGGGGAGTGGGCGAGAGCTCATGCATCCTACAAATTTAGGCCAGTGGTATGCACGCGCGATCGCACGCGAATTACTCAAATCACAAAATCTTGAAGCTGTTGCGATTGAACTGGACTGGTTTCCGCTTGAGGCGAAGCCGCGGAGCGTTCGCGCTATCGACCACGCTGGGCGCAACCTCGCCTCACTGGTAGATCTCGAACGCTGCGACCTCTCGCGCCCGCCCGCAGGATGGAATGAGCCCTCGTTATTGCTTGCAAGCGAGCAATATGCCCATGCGACAGATAATGTCTTGCCTTGGGAGCGCTAGCTTTGTATCTTGTACGTCTATGAAGCAATCCGCACCTCTCTTAGCCTCGGCTGCCGCGCTCATCTTGCTTGGCGCCGGCTGCGGCGCCCCAAAAGGCGCTCCAGAAAACACCCTCAACTTGCAATACGGTCAAAACCGTCCAAGTAATCCAACGAGTACCATGGTTGACCCTTATGCGACCTCGACTGAAACAGCGACGTCCACTGCAACCACGACTTCAACCGTCCCTGGCACCACTTCATCCACGGTAACCTCCACCACTCCGACAAAACCTATGACCTACGCTTTTCCTGGCATCCTCTCTAAAGAAGAGTCCACCAAAAAAGTTCGCATTCAAACCACGCTTGGCGATATCGTTGTGCAAGTTGACCCGACCATGGGTCCTCGCGCGGCATCAAACTTCGTTTACCTCGTAAAAGAAGGGTTCTATAACGGCACCATTTTTCACCGCGTCATCCCAGGTTTCATGATTCAAGGCGGCGACCCTACGGGTACCGGCATGGGCGGTCCTGGCTACAAGTTCGATAACGATCCTGTAAACGAATCCACCTACAAAAAAGGCTTCATCGCTATGGCGAATGCCGGTCGCAATACCAATGGCTCCCAATTCTTCTTAATGGTGGCAGACTATCCGCTCCCACCTGACTACTCCATCTTCGGCAAAATCGTTACCGGCCAAGATGTCGCAGACAAAATCGCCGCTGTTGCGCGCAATTCATCTGACCGTCCAAACGAAGAAGTGAAGATGATCTCGGTGACCATCGAATAAAAAACAAAATCCTCCGCTGATGCGGGGGATTTTTGTATGGTAGAATGTTGTCATGTCCGATCTTCAACTCGCACCAAAAACCACCTCTGCCAGCAATCGCGAGTCGCTGATGTATGTGTGGAAGCTTCTCAAAAAACATCCTTTTGGTTGGCTGACGGTATTATTTGGTATTTTGACGGGTCGTGCGGCTTGGATTGGTGTTATGTATGCGTTTAAACTCGCCGTTGATGCAGCAATGGTTGGCGATGCTCCTTCTGTTATTTTTTGGCTGGTGAGTTCTGGGGCGGTTTATGCCATTTCACAAATGGGTAATCAGATAAGAAATCTTGCCGCAGACACGACAGCAGATAAGACGAAATATTATGCTGAAAAGCAAGCAATGGAGATTCTTATCAAAAAAGATGCTTCATTCTATGAGGATCGTTTTACCGGAACGTTGGCACGTGCCGTGAATAATCTTGGAAGTTTATTCATAAAGGTAAATGATCAGATTATTTGGAGTATCCTGCCTTTTGTTTTTAGTTTTGTTTTAGGCTTATTAGCTCTATGGTCAGTTGGCAAAGTATTTGTCATTATTATTGGGATTTGGGCACTGGTATTTTGTTTAATACAGATCAGTATGTATGCCCGTGCTCGAAGTAAATATTCAGACCCGAGAGAGGAGGCTGATCAAATTCTATCAGGTGCGGTAACGGATACTTTTACAAATGTTCAAACGGTCACACTATTTGGTAATTCGAAGCGTGAAATCGAAAGCTATGACTCGTCTGCAAAAAACCTACTCAATCGCAGTCTTGCAGAGACGCATGGTTATGCAAAAATCTGGGTATCAGCGAGCGCTCTTAGTACGATTTTGTATGGGCTTGTCACTGTCCTTATGTATTTTGGATGGAGGGATGGCATACTGACACCAGGGGATCTTTTGTTCATACAATCACAGGCTTTCAATATTCTTAACGAGGCATGGCACTTTACTTCTAGTGTGGGTCGCGTGAATCGCGGACTCTCAAGCCTCGCGCAAACACTCGGTATGATGGATGAGCTGCCCAATGTCACCGATAAAGAAGGTGCAAAAACGCTCAAGGTAAAAGAAGGTACGATCACATTCGAGGATGTTTCATTCTCTTATAAGTCTGGCAGTAATGCGCTTAAAAAAGCCTCATTAGAGCTGGATGCTGGCAAGATCTATGCGCTTATCGGTCACTCAGGCGCGGGCAAATCCACCATGGTAAAAATGCTTTTGCGCATGTATGACCCAACATCAGGTTCGATCAAAATCGATGGCCAAGATCTTCGTGGCGTAACCCTCGAGAGTCTGCGTAAGTCGATAGCGTATGTACCTCAAGACCCTGCGCTCTTTCACCGTAGCATCGCCGACAATATCCGCTATGCTCGTCCTAAGGCTTCGATGCAAGAAGTCATCGCGGCGGCAAAACAAGCACAATGCCACAGCTTTGTGAGTAAGTTAGAAAATGGTTATGACACCGTGGTCGGCGAGCGCGGTGCTAAATTGTCCGGAGGCGAACGTCAACGCGTCGCGATTGCGCGTGCGATTTTGAAAGATGCGCCGATTCTTCTTTTAGACGAAGCCACCTCAAGCCTCGACTCAGATTCAGAGCACGAAGTCCAAAAAGCCCTTGAAGCCGTCATGAAAAACCGCACATCGATTATCATTGCGCATCGTTTATCAACGATTCGCAAAGCGGATCGCATTCTTGTCATTGAAGGTGGTCGTATTATTGATCAAGGCAATCATGACGAATTGCTTGATCGCGAAGGGATTTATAAAGGGCTATGGGAGCGCCAAAGTGGCGCCATCATCTAAAATTTGGTACGTTAGTAGGCGATATGAAACTCTCTAAAGCGCGCATCAAGCAACAGCGTCTCTATGTAGGCGGCATTGCTTTGGTTGTTGTTCTTGCTGCCTTACTTGCAGCCTGGTTTGGGCGCGCGCAGTTGCGCACATGGTACGCCGATGCGATGAAGCCTACGTTGCCCGCTGAACAGCCTGTTACAAATACCTCGACAACCGGTTCAGTAACGCCGGTGAATAATGGCCAAACAGCAACGGGTACCCAGGCGAGCTCAACTAAGCCGAGCGGTTTTCCGAAAGAGTTAAACTTGAGCGTGCCTTTTGTCTTGCAAGCACCACATCAGAATTGGGTACTTCCGTATGAAGAGGCCTGCGAAGAAGCGACCCTTATCATGGCGGTCAATGCTGGCAAAAAAGCGCTGACGGCAGACCAACAAAAAGCAGAGATTGATGCCTTGGTCAAAACCGAAATGACCTTGTTCAATGATCATATTCACACCAATGCCTCTGAGACGGCAATGTTGGCCAAAGAGCATTATGGCGTTAAAGAAGCGCGTGTTATTTCTATTCGTTCAGCCGATGATATTAAGCGCGAACTCGCAGCGGGTCACCCAGTAATGATCCCTGCTAACGGTAAAGCATTAAAAAATCCAAACTTCAAAAACGGTGGCCCGGTTTACCACATGTTATTGATCAAGGGCTATATGGCAGACGGTCGTTGGATTACTCACGATCCCGGTACGCGAAATGGACGTGATTATCTCTATGGCAAAGATCTTTTGTTAAACGCCATTCATGATTGGACGGGTGAAGCCGCCGATGGTGCGCGCGTAGGTCTCGTCGTGGTACCATAGGTACATGGCCATACGCACCACCAAATCAAAAAAACCATTAGCACCAGTCGTGACGACCATGCCTCGTCAGACCATGTTATGGCGTCTTGTTTTGGTTGTCGGTGTTCTCGTTGGTGGTTTGACCCTCTTGTGGCGTCAGTTACCTACGCAACCAGTTTACCCCGTTCCTGAAACGCCTCTCGTTCAAGAATTAAACCAGGGGCAGCGCCTCACCTGTGAGCGCGCCGGCGGCAAATGGACGGATTGCGGTAATCCTTGCCACGGACAAGGCACGTCGCTCGCGAGCGACGGTGCCCAAGACGTTGAGTCTTGTATCGCCATGTGCGAGCCACAATGTCTTTGCGGTGGTGCGCCAAAATATAGCTGTCCGGCAAAAACCGTTTGCACCGATCTCACGTCTGGAACAGAAGGAGATGCACCGATCGGTGTTTGTCGAGAATCTGTAAAAGTCGTTGAGACAAAGCCTGTTCTGGCAAAAATCACGGCGACGGTTGATTCGAGTGCTTATCCGTATCGTGTTAGCGGTACGGTCGTCGGTACGTCAACCGTTATCTGGTGGACGGCACTCGATGAGTCCGTCAACAATATTGGTCAAGGCAGAATTTCATGGCCGGTCACCTCGACAGCATCCTTTAACGAGACGATGTTCTTGTCAGCGATGCCAACGTCTACGGCGTTACGTTTTCACTTTACGGCCGGTAGCCCAGAAGACAAGATTGAAGTTACGAGTACTTCGATCGCCTTAAGTACGATGACGAGGTCGATCTATAAAGATGATCCAAACTCGACGGTTTGCGAGACGTTGATCAAAGAATCTGTTATTTTACCAAAAACGATTTTGCCTTTTGAGGCAACCATGCGAGCCGCCCTCGGCGATGCCTTGATCGGCTTCGAGGTGTCACAGGGTGTCGCAACCATCGTTGTACCTCCATCAGCCATTTTTTCTGATGAATGCGCCGCAAAACGCATCGCCGCGATCGCAAAAGCGGTTACGGCAGATTTTCCGAGTATTTCAAGTCTTGTCATTCAAGAACAAAACAGCCAAACTCAACCCTAACCTATGAACGCTTCAAAAACCCTCCTTCTTTCGGTCATTGCTCTCACGTTATTGGGTGCTGGTTGTGCAAAAAAACAGCCATTACCGGTAGGTCCTGCACCACAGGCACCGAGTGAAAATGTGAACGAAAAACCAACAGGCATCCCTGTGCCTTTGCCGATCGATGCAAATTCAAGCTCGACCGTGGTAGATAATCCAACGGGTTCTGATGTAAAAAATCCAATCGTCTATCCTGAAGGTAAGGATCCATTGCGCCCACGCCCTGCAGGCGAGATCTGTGATGCGCAAAATTTTATCTGTACCAGCTCATTACTCGTTCATTCTGAAGTGAGTAAGACATTTAGTGTTACTGGTACGGGTGTTGCCTTTGAGAACACGATTAATTGGCGCATCGAAGAAGGTGGTAAAAAGATTGCCGAAGGGTTCACGACCGCGGACGCTCCAGATGTGGGTAAGCCGGGCTTGTTCACGATCGCTGCGACCGACGTTAAAGCAACCACCAAGTCAGTAGATCTCATTATCTTTGAGTACTCGGCAAAAGACGGTACGCCGATTCACGAATTACGCATCCCATTGCGTATCAAATAAGTATGTCATCGATCATCGTCGCCGGCCTCTGTTCAGGCGCCCTCGCCGGAGCGGTGATGATCTTTTTATCACATATTGCACCGTGGTTTGCGAAAGGTTCTTGGGTAAAAAACCTTGAAGATCCAAAAGCGCTTGGTAAAGAGATCACGCATCGCGAAGCACATTTATTGGGTATTTTAGTGCACGTTATTGTCGCGATGATTTCTGGTGCGGCCTTTGGTTATGGTGTTGATGTGGGTTATTTTGGATTTGCCCTACTGCCGTATTTAGGGTTTATCGCCATCATGACCGTGCTCGTTGGCATCTTTGTTTTGCCTCTCGAAGGTCACGGGCTTTTTGGCCACAAGCTCGATCGTTGGATGGGTGTGGATTTAGTCGTTACAAATAGTCTCTGGGTACTTCTCTATGCGCTCTTCATCCATCTTTGGAATCTCTAGTCTCGTTATTGTTGTGGTAGCGGGTCTTTTTGCGTTTAATGTCTATTCACAAAAACCCGTCCTGGCTCCCGTATATCCTACGCCGACAGATCGTAGCGCTGGACTCATTGTTTTACCTCCTCCAAAGTCAGACCCAATAGAAGTGATCAAACCCGTCGTGACCACGACCGTGCTCTTTATCGGTGATATTATGCTTGATCGCACCGTCCAAACCCGCACGGTAGCATCAAAAGATCCGGCCTATCCTTTTGCGAAGCTCCCATTGGGTTGGTTGGGATCTTTTGATTATTCCGTTGGTAATCTTGAAGGACCTGTCACGGATGTTCGCCGTTCGCCGGTCAAAAGCATCGACTTTCTTTTTATGCCGGCCTGGGCCGAGATCTTGAAGAAGCAGGGGATTGATGCCGTTTCACAGGCGAATAATCACGCCCTCGACCAAGGTCGTGCTGGCTATGCGGATTCAATGGCACGTTTGAAGCAGGTTGGTCTGCTTGCTTTTGGTGACCAAGTCGAAGATGGTGATGTCGCTCTTGCAACAACCACCATCGGCAAAACACGCGTCGCCTTTTTGGGATGGAATTCAACAGACAATCCCATCGTCAAAAAAGATGCAGAAGCGATTATCAAAAAAGCCAAAGGAGATAATGACCTTTTGGTGGCGTATCTGCATTGGGGTTCTGAGTATCGAGCAAAACCTGACGAGTCATCGGTAGCAATGGCTGAGTGGCTTATTGATCAAGGTATTGATGTCGTGATCGGTGGTCATCCGCATTGGTCTCAAGGTGCCTCGACCTATAAAGGCAAACCAATTCTCTGGTCATTGGGTAATTTTATCTTTGATCAAGACTGGTCCGAAGAAACACGCTATGGATTAGCAGCATCCTTTGAGCTTGTTGAGAACGAAGTGCGCGCGATCGAGCTCTACCCGATACGTATTGATGTGAGTCAACCGCGTTTACTCGAGGGTGAGGCAAAACGCCTGCGTCTCGAAGAGCTCGCCAAGCGCTCTGACGCTGATTTGGCAGACGGGGTACGGTCTGGCAGGATCCTAGTGAAATGATGCCCCAGCTTTTTACCGTCACGGACTTCGTGAGTTATGTAAACGATACGCTCAAGGCGATTTGGGACGGCGATGCCGTCGCAATCGAAGGTGAGGTGTCGGGTTTTCGCATTTCCCAAGGGCAGTGGGTGAATTTTGATATTAAAGACGACGGTGCGCTGATCTCGGCCTTTATGGTTGCACCAAAACTCCGCGGGCCGCTTGAAGATGGGATGAAGGTGCGCGTCTATGGTTCGCCGCGTATCTATCCGAAGTTTGGTAAATTTTCATTTACGGTTGATCGTTTAGAATTGGTGGGGGAGGGCGCCATCAAAAAAGCCCTCGCTCAACTACGCGCCCGTTTAGACGCGGAGGGATTATTTGATGCTTCGCGCAAACGTTCATTGCCACGCTTTCCAAAACGTATTGCACTCGTGGCTTCGCGCGAGTCCGCGGCGTATGGGGATTTTATTCGTATTCTCAATGAACGCTGGTCAGGTCTCGAGATCGAACTTTTTCACGTTGTCGTTCAAGGTGACAAAGCGCCGGGAAGTATCATGAAAGCGCTTAAAGAAATTCACGCACGAGAAAAAGCCTTTGGTGCCGGGTACTATGATGCGCTCGTGATGACACGTGGCGGAGGTTCATTTGATGAGCTTATGGCCTTTAATGACGAAGCGCTTGTACGCGCGCTCTATGCGTCAAAAGTCCCAACCATGGTGGCTATTGGCCACGAACGTGATATCTCGCTCGCCGAAGAAGTCGCTGATATCCGAGGCTCAACGCCAACCGATTGTGCTCGTCGCCTTGTCCCTGACAAAGCCGACATTCTCTATGAGCTTTCAACGCTCCAAGAATCCGTAGGGGATGGGATGCAAAATATGATCGACGAATATACACAGGCTATCCGCAATGTCTTTACGGATGTTGATAAGTGGCTGGTGTCCGTCCTCCATAAATCTCAAGAACTGACGGTGGCGGCAGAGTCACGAGCAAGTCACTGGTTGCAAAACCTCCTCCAAAGAATCGACGGGTATGAACGGTTCTTAAAATCCGTTGATCCAAACGCGGTTATTGCGCGTGGCTATGCCATTATCGAAGACGCGAAGGGCGCCATCATCACTTCAGCCCAGGCCTTAAAAGCACGCGACCGTATCAGCCTGCGTTTGCGAGACGGCACCGTCCATGCCACGATCGATGGTGAACAGGCAACCTTACTCTAATCTCCATTATCTAATCTCTAACCAACGAATATGACGACCAAAAAGAAAAAAACAGAAGGCGAGGTAGATGTTTCAAAAGCTTTTAGCGAACTCGAACAAATCGCCGCCTGGTTTGAGTCTGGCAAAACCGACATCGACGAAGGTATGCAAAAATTTGAACGCGCGACCGAGCTTGCTAAATCCCTTAAAGAAAAACTCTCTGAAGCCCAAAACCGGATTCAAGAAATCCGTGGTACCATGGGGAGTGAAGAATAACCTTTTTCTCTATGCTTAAATTTATTGTTCGACTTCTTTTAAACGCGATCGCCGTTTTATTGGTCGCGAATCTTGTTTCAGGGATCTCGGTCGACGGCTACGGGACCGCGATTATCGCCGCGCTTGTTCTTGGTATTGTGAATGCGCTCATCCGCCCATTAATGCACTTGCTCGCCTTGCCGATCACCATACTGACTTTTGGTCTCTTTGCCCTTGTGATTAACGGTTTGATGTTTGGACTCGCCGCCGGCTTGGTTCCTGGTTTCGCGGTTACGGGTTTTTGGCCATCATTTTGGGGCGCGATCGTGTATTCAATCTTGTCTTACGTGATTAACGGGTTATTGATGCCAGATCGTGAGTAGGGTTGCGTGCTTCTCGGTGTTTTTGTAGGGTGAATCCGCATTCACGCTAAGGAGGTAGCCGTGTCACGTCCTTTGACCAAGTCTGAATCTGCTGATGGCAATGAGGTTGCCTGGTATACGGACGATAAGTCCTTTCTCATGGTTGTGCGCCATGTAGCGGGTGAGTTCATTTTTGACATTACTTACGGTAAGGCGAAGTACACGGGTATACGCTCCCGTAAAATTGGTGTTAGCCTCCGTGATCCGCGAGTCGATGAAGTCTTCTTGCCTCCATGGGAGGAAGAAGTGTTTCTTCAGATCTCATCACGGACTTTTGGAGGATCAACGGTGAAGCAGTACGTGCAGCGTTTGCAAGCACCGCTTAGGCGGGGGATTAGTGTGTTGGATTCAACAGCTATTCTCACCCGTGCTACTCCGGAGCCATGGCTTTCGCGGATAGTCTTTTATGCAAAAAGCAAAGACCTATTATTGCCATATCTCGATGAGAAGCATCGTTGGATGCTGCTAGCTACGAGTCTTTATAGTAGCTCCAGTCCAGCGCATCGCCTTCAGGATAACGAAGAGTTTGATTCTTGCGGGTTTTGGTGCGAAGGCAAATGGTGGATTTCGGCGACGGCGAATACACCCAAGGGCCAACGACATCGTCTTTTTGCCGAATCGAAGCACAAAGTGAGTGCCCCTCCGTATGTCTACGAACTACCCTCAACCTGGGCTAGAGACGGTCGACTCCGCCTCCTCGAGGACGGAACCATCCAAGCCAGCCGAGAGGCCTACGGTGATCGTTGGATCAAGATGGGAGCGTTCTGACACCTGAAACCCCGAGTTCTTGACGGATCTCGGGGTTTTCGCTATAAATGGGCTCAAACGAACGCAGTCCTAAGACAGCTGAGCCCCGCAAGGGATAATGGTTCAAACCGCTCGCCGAGGATCGTGACCCTCCCTTTGGGAGAAGATCGACCGCAGGACATGTTGTGTTTCTGCGGTCGTTTTATTTAACCATTAGGTCTTTACACCTATGCCAAAATCCCGTTCTCAAAAGAACGAGGAAGTTGCCGCTCTTGCTTCAGCCCTTAAAGAGGCGAAGTCCGTGGCCTTCTCTGATTTTCAAGGGATGACCGTTTCGAACATCACTGATCTTCGCAAGAAGATGTTCAGTGAAGGTGTTCGTTACATTGTCGCCAAGAAAACGTTGCTCTCTGTAGCAGCAAAAGAGGCAGGTTTTAACGTCGACTTCAAATCCTTTCCGGGCATGATCGGTGCCGCCGTCGGTACCCAAGACGAAATGGCTCCAGCAAAGCTTACGGGCGATGCAGGCAAAAATCAGCCGATCAAATTGGTCGGTGGTATCTTTGCTGGTCAGATTGTTGACGCAGAATACGTTAACAAGCTTTCCAAACTCCCAAGCCGTTCACAACTCCTCGGTCAACTCCTCTCTGTTCTCAATGGTCCAACGAGTGCCTTCGTGCGCTTATTGAACGCCTACAAAGAAGAACAAGAAAAAGGTTCCCCAGCTCCTGCTCCAGCCGCTCCGGTTGCTGAAGTCGCTGCTGAGCCTGTTGCTGAAGCCCCAGTCGCTGAAGCTGCTCCAGAAGCAGCCCCCGTCGAAGCTCCAGCCGAAACCGCTTCAGAAGCACCTGCTGAACCAGCTCCAGAAGCTCCAGCAGCCGAATAATCCTTTTAGATCCACTTACTTACATTCCTATGTCGGAAATGAAGAACGTTGAGATCCCAGCAAAGTTCACGGACTTGGTCGCTGCGATCGAAAAACTCACTGTTATCGAGCTCGCTGAGCTCGTTAGCCTCCTCGAAGATAAATTCGGCGTATCCGCTGCAGCTCCTGCTATGATGGCAGCCGGCCCAGCAGCTGCGGCTGAAGAGCAGTCCTCCTTCAATGTCGAATTGACTGAAGCAGGCAGCAACAAGATCGGTGTTATCAAAGTTGTTCGCGAATTGACCGGCCTCGGCCTCAAAGAAGCGAAGGACATCGTTGACGCCGCTCCTAAGATGGTCAAAGAAAATGCTCCTAAAGCAGAAGCAGAAGAAATTAAGAAGAAAATTGAAGAAGCTGGCGGCAAGGCCACTCTCAAATAAGCTCTCTTATCAAAAAACCTCTGACGTCATGTTGGAGGTTTTTTGTTGTGTGAAAACCCTGTATACTTACGCAATCTATGACAACGTTATCCCGCCCTTCTTTTCTAGCGCTTTTTGCCATTGTGGCAGGGGTATTCGTTTTTTCTTCGTCTTCCCAGGCAGCCACGAGCACAATTTGTGGAAGCGGATGTGACTACCTGAATCTCGAAGAGGCTATTGGTAGCGATGTAGCAGGACAAGACACATTTATCCTTACGAATGGCTACGATGCAACCGAGCCATTTGTATTGGTTATGCCAGATGATACGACTCTTCTATGTGATCCTGGCGTAGTATTCGGCAACGAACCAGATGATATTCATCCTGATTATCTCTATTTTGGAGATAATAACCACGTTAAAAACTGTACGTTTCAAAATATCTATCTTTTCTACCAGTATGATGATGGCGACGTGAATCATGTAAGTAATCTTTCATTTATTGAAAATCTTTTTCTAGATAACGGTATAAGCGGTATCGTAATGAGAAACGCGAGCGAATTCATTATTAGTGATAACTATGGCCTACAAAACATCACCCTGAATGGTGGAAAAAACGGCGCTATTAACAACAACGACATGGAGTGCCGAAATATCAGCCCATGCCTCGAATTTTACAACGCGCCTGACAATATTGTAATTGATGATAATATCATGACAGAGTAT
>CALMET010000165.1 GCA_937863195.1 uncultured bacterium | reverse complement strand
ACTCGGAGAGGCTGGAGGGGGTTGAGGGGCGAGGGCTTGAGCGGTATTAGATGCGGAGATCCTCGAGATCGGCGTCGGTTACGAGACCGGAGTCACCGTGGACGCGGACCTTGCTTGGCATGCCTTCTGACATCCCCATGCCGTCACCTTTCTTTTCTTGGTGTTGGCGGCGCATTTCGTCTGGTTCATAGATCACCATACTTACGCGTTCGTCAGCCTTGGCACCTACGATCTTCAGAAGAATACGGAGGGCGCGGGCCGTCTGGCCTTGGCGGCCGATAATGTAGCCCATGTCCTCTGGATTGACGTGGAGGGTGATTTTAACACCGCGGTCGTCGATTTCGCGAACGGCCTTCACATCTACTGGGTGGTTAACAAGGGACTTAACAACGAACTCTAGAAACTCTTGGTCTGTGTGGTTTTCTGCCATATTCGAATGATTGCCCCTTAGCCGGGGTTAAGAAAAGGATAGCAGGGGGCTTAAAGGAGGGCAATATAGCCAAAATCTTGACGGATACCCCCAAAAAGCCTATTATCTTGCCATGCTCTTGGGGACCCCTTCTGGCGAAGACCCTCAAAAGGACTCAGACCCTGACTGTTATCTGAGGATCCTATAGCCCGTCCCTACGGTCACCCACCCCTACTAAACCCATCATCTAACCTATGTTGACCATCCGTCTCACCCGTATCGGTAAGAAGAAACAGCCTCTCTACCGCTTCATCGTTTCTGAAAAAGCTCGTGATCCTTGGGGCAAGGCACTCGAGATTCTCGGCTCCTACAACACTCTCGTCTCCCCTTCGGTCATGGTATTAGACGAAGAACGCGTTAAGTTCTGGATCTCAAAAGGCGCTCAATGCTCGGACACTGTCTGGAAGCTCCTCGTCGACAAAAAGATTGTCACTGGTGATAAGCGCAAGAAACAAAGCGTTTCAAACCGCCGTCGCGAAAAGCTTGATAAGAAAAAGAAATAAAAACCCCTGCAAACCGCAAGGTTAAAAAAATCCCCACGCTTGTGGGGATTTTTTAGTCTTCCTAATTGTTTCGCATCTTCTCAACTTCTTCTAAACTCACCGATAACAGTTGCGACACACCATCATCCCCCATCGTCAC
>CALMET010000164.1 GCA_937863195.1 uncultured bacterium | reverse complement strand
TGCCACGATGGCGACCGGTGCAGGCTGACTCTTCTTGAGACAGGCTTCGCAATGCACTTGACCCGTCTTCATCGGCACGAAGACCTCAGAGCATTCATCCCCCATACATGCCGTGAGCTTACTCGACACGGCCTCGAGCTCAGCGGCTCGTTTTTCGGCCATGTCGGCTTCTTGTTGAAGTCGCTCGAGAAGGCGCTTTTTGTCGCGTTCTGCTCGCTTAGCTTCGTAGATCGCTTCGCTTTTGGCATTGGCGGCAGTGATGCGCGCTTGAGCTTCGGCGATGCGGTCTTCTAGAGTAGGCGATTGAATATTGGGTGGACCGTTGTTGTCCATGCGTTCACCTTCAGTAGGCCCTGGGGGGAGAGAGGCTCGCAACCTTGCGATCCTGTCATCGATAGCGAGATGTGCTTGTGCTGTTTGGCCCATTGTTTTTCTGCAGAAACCTGCAGCTCCTTTTTGAGGTGCGTATCGAAGCTACGCGAATTATAAAAAAATGTCAATACGAAACCCCCGCTTGTGACGGGGGTCTCAGTAGTAGTGGTTGAAGGGAGGGCTACTTCTTGCCCTTCTTCTTGCTGCCGTGAGCGTTCAGAGGCGTCTCACCGCGCTTGCCCACCGCGGGCAGCATCGGGAGCATCGCGATGCGATCCTCCTGCTGCTTCTTGCGGCGCTCATTGGCCGCCTTCTTGGCGGCCTTGCCCTCGGCCGTCTTGGGGCCCAGCGGCGAGGGCTTGGCCACGGGCTGGGCGGCCTTGGCGGCCGCTTCGGCGCGCTTGGCATCCCGCTCGGCGCAGCGAGCCTTGTAGGCATCGATGCAGCCAGGGCAGTAGCTGCGCTCACCCTTGAAGTTGGGCGAGCGCAGGTGGAGCTGACCGCACTCCACATTGGAGCACAGCACGCCGTGCTCCTTGAGGTACTCGAGCCGCTTGATCTCGGCCTTGATGGCCTTGATCTCAGCAGCCTCGGCAGCCTCCTTGGCAGCTTCGGCAACACGTGCCTCTCGGCGAGTATTCTCGCAGGTGGGGCACCACTTGAACGTGGGCCGCTCGGGTGCGAAGAGCTTGCTGCAGTCGCAGCAGGTCTTCTTATTCGCCTCGACGGCGCACTTGGCGCACCTGACCAGCTCGACGCTGATCTGTTCGGTGCAGGCGACGCCATGGGCGCCCTTGCACGTGTGCATCTTGACCGCCGCTTTGGCGATCTGGGCGACCACCGTCACCTCGTCACGCTTCTGCATGAGCAGAGCGCGCAGGGCGGCCAGCTCGTTGGTCTTGTGGGGCATGTTCATTACAGCACCTCCTAAAGTTCGAATCATCCGAGAGCCCGAAAAAGTCGGGGTCGGTGACAACGTGGTGTAGAATAGCAAAAGTCACCGATTTTGTCAATCGGTGACTTTACACGGCTCTATTTCCCTCAGTCGCCCTTCTTTCCCAAAGAAGGGGCAGGGGATGATTCTGGGCCTGCTTCTTTTGGTGCCTCTCTCGTGCGTCTGGCGCGCCAATTCTTGGCTTCGAGGCCGGCTTCAGCAGCGGCGACCTGAGCTTCTTGTTTAGAGGTTCCTTTACCAACAGCAACAAGATCTTTATCCAAGAAGACACCGATGGTGAATTCTTTTAAATGATCTGGTCCAACTTCTTCAAGAACTTTATACGTGGGCGTGATACCAAGAAGTTCTTGTGAGGTTTCTTGAAATTTACTTTTCGGGTCCACATAAAGCTCAAAAGCGAGAATATCTTTGAGCTCGGTAAGAATGCAGCTTTGGATAAACTTTTCTGCCGCCGTCGTTCCGCCGTCTAAATACACGGCGCCGATAATGGCCTCGATGGCATTCGCGAGAATATACATGCGGGCTTTGCCATCTTTGTCGCGCGCTTCGCCTTTAGACATCAAAATATATTCTTCAAATTCAAGCGTGCGTGCGATGCCGGCAAGCGTTTTGGCATTCACTAAAGCGGCTCGCCAATTCGTGAGATCACCTTCGTCATTCGCATAGGTCTTAAAAAGATACTCGGTGACGATGAGCTCAAGCACAGCATCGCCAAGAAATTCGAGGCGTTCGTTATGGGGAAACGGGTGATCGGTATTTTCGTTCAAATACGAACGATGGGTGAGGGCCTGCAGGAGGAACGAGCGGTCACGAAAGGTGTGTCCCAATCGTTCTTCCAGCGGGCGATAGTCGGTGTCTGGAGAGTACATAGCTATTGTAGGGTAAACCAAAACCCCCTCCTCACGCAAAGTGAGGAGGGGGTAGGGGGTGGCGTTTATGCCGGTAAGAACCATTTAGGATCGTACTGTACGCGGTCATTAACGTGTTCGTAGGCGTAGAGTTCGGTATCCGTGAACCAAATTTTGATTTCGTTGTTTGCTTCTTCGATATTGCCTGAAGCATGAATCAAGTTGCGCAATGGGCGACCCTGCGAGTTCGCGAGAGCATAGGTATCGTGTGAAAAATCACCACGAATCGTGCCAGGAGCGGACGAAGCAGGCTCGGTTGCACCAACGAGCTTGCGAACGAGGCTGACAGCCATCTCACCTTCAAGAACAAGAGCGACAACAGGGGATGATTTCAAAAACTCAACAAGTCCACGTTTGATATCACCGCCATAAGCCTTATGGTCAGCAAACGGAAAGGTTTCGCCGTTCGCATCGTATTTTGCCTTGGCCTTGGTATAGACGGCTTGCATCCATTCTTCGGTCATCTGGTAGTGGCGGTCTACGTCATCATGGGATGGGTGGACCATTTTCATGGAGACGAGCTTAAGACCGGCGGTTTCAAAACGGGTCAAGATTTGACCAACCAAGCCGCGCTGGACGCCGTCCGGCTTGATGAGAACGAGGGTTTTTTCCATAGTTGGCCTGAGAGTAGCGGATAAGCGGGGGGTCTGGCAAGCCCAAGAGGCTTAAACGCTTGCATTTTTTCGGGGGTTCGGCTATGATCCCGTCATTCAATTTAACTCTCAACACTATGGGTCTTCCTGGACATCGCCGAACTTCTTCTCATAAGCGCCGCCGCGCTTCGCACTTTGCATTGACGGCTCCTGCCCTCAGCAAAGACAAGGCTGGTCGCTCGCACCGTATGCACGTTGCCGCGCCTGGAGCTACCGAATACAATGGTATTAAAATCCATGTAAAAGGCCTTGAACGCAAGCTTCGCAACCTAGTTGCTAAAACCAAGTCGCAAGCTGCTCATGACCACGCTGGTCACGAGCATCATGACCATGCTCATGATGATAAGCCTGGCAAAATGGCCAAGGTTAATACGGTTGTCGCCGGTCCTGTCGTGAAGCCACGCCGCACCGGTTCTCGCAGCAAATAAGATGTGCTATACTAGGGAGCGTTAAGCTCCCTTTGCGTACTTTCTATGTCCAGCCGCCACCTTGCCCGCGCTCTTGCGCTGCAATCACTCTATGAGTGGGATTTTTATGGTGGCTCAAAAGACCCGCTTGTCATGATGGAGCGCAATCTCACCGATGTCGCTCCTGAATTCGATGAGCGGGATTTTGGTATCTCGATTGTCGAAGGCGTGGTGAAGAATCAAAGCATTATTGATGCTTCGATTACGAAGTTTGCCCCTGATTGGCCTTTGCCAAAAATCACCGCCGTTGATCGCAATGTCTTGCGTCTCGGTGTGTATGAATTACTGTTTAATTTTGATATCCCTAGTAAGGTCGCCATTAATGAAGCCATCGAGCTCGCCAAGTCCTACTCCACCCCCAAGTCGGGTGGTTTCGTG
>CALMET010000163.1 GCA_937863195.1 uncultured bacterium | reverse complement strand
ATGTGGGAAGGGGTCGGTTGGCACAAATCTATAACAACCAATATTTGTGACAACCGGGGGTAGGGGGTGTGAGGGCAGGGAGGATCTGTCACCCCAACTATTGACATTTGTTTATAATTCTGCTACCTTGTTCGAGCAAGTGATCGCTGTGGCATGCCGACAAACGTCGGCCGTTCGCGACCACCCCGTCCCTGGCTCGCACGCCAACATCCTCGCAACGCACACCAAGGAGGTCGAATGACCGGTCCCCCGAAGTCCCCCGTTTACTGATCTTTCTCGACGTCGCCGGCAACTCCCCAACTGTACTGTTCTGCCGATTCGAAGCAAAGAATTCGGCGGACAGCCAAACCAGGTCCCGTCCTGACCCTGCTATCTGCTCCACGCAGAAGTAGGGTCAGGACGGGCTTTTCATTTTCTTTCACGACTTGACGTTTAAAAATACCATGCTTTGTGTTAATATTTAAATACACCATTTCATTGACCCAAGACGGTAAATCTGCTAACGTCTTGTGACCAAATTTCAAGGAGCACGCTTTTGCGGCCTTGATCGTCTGACCTGCGAAAGCCGGTGATTATGAACGTAATCCCAGCTATTTGCACCAAGACCTCGGTATGTCTATCAAAACAACTCTCACCCAATTCGCAACACGTGCCATCCTCGCCACCCTCCGTGGCCTTAATGCGGTACGTCGTGGCTTTTTAACCCTCATCCGCCCAACCGGACCTGTTTTTGCAAAGATTGGCAGCTTTTTGGGCAAGTGGTTCATTCGCCCGCTTTATCGTCTTTTCATGACGATTCGCCTGCGTTTGAACAAAATTGGCGTTACCACGCGCGGTTTTCTTTTTTCTATCTTCACCAACCGCTACGCCTTTCACGCAGCCCTGCTCTTGATCACGGCCGTATCTGTTTATAGCCAAGTTCAAGCCAAAGGCGCCATCGCATTAGACGCCGGCCAGCGCAGTCTTCTCTATACCCTTGTTACCGACGGTCGTGACACCATCGTTGAAGAACGTGTCGACACCGAGAGCTCGGCAAAAAACATCCAATATCTTGCTGACGCAGGCGTTATTGAAGCGGTACCCTCAATTGACTTTGACTATGGTGATGATGAGATCGCCGATGTATCGGTGCCTGGCT
>CALMET010000162.1 GCA_937863195.1 uncultured bacterium | reverse complement strand
AGTGCCGGTATTGTTTTTTGCCTTCGGACTCTCGCCTTGGCATACGCTTGGCGCGCTCATTTTTATGGTGGTGATTCAACAATTACAAAACCATGTCTTATCACCGCTTGTGATGCGTCGTGCGGTGGGGTTGAGCCCGGTGATCAGTATTCTCGCTTTCTTAATTGGTGCCAAATTATTCGGCATTGCCGGAGCCTTGTTCGCGATCCCGGTTGCGACCGCGCTTTCGGTCGTGTATACCGAATATCGTAACGCCTTCCACCCTCCAATCGTCACATGATGTTTTTGCTCCTGCGTTCATTGCCGATAAGTGCCGCCCTGGGCATTCTCTTTTTGAGCCGTTGGCAATTTGTCGCCTGGAGGACATTCCCGCTGCTCTATGCGGCATCGGCCATCATTTTTATCGCTTCAGCTGCGCTCATTGGATATAAGCGTTTAGCCTGGCGCGAATGGATCAAGGTCATCCCACCTATTCTTACCTTTTTAATCGCGGGTGGTGCGGCGCTTTTGGTTGAGAGCGGCATCCAGCAAACGCTCTTTAGTCTTTTTGTGAGTGGATTGGCCTATCTCACCTTAGAGCTATTGTATCTTTTGGGACTCGAACCTGCGAAATATCCCGTGCACGGATTATCGCGTTTGAATCTCGCCTTGATCCCGCTTGGGATGTTTTTCTTGGCGATGACGCTTTCTGGTTTACAGGCATTTATTCGTTTTCCGTTTTGGACGAGTCCGTTTTTTGGTCTCGCCTACGGCGCAATCACCTTTGCTTGTACCGCGCATCATACATCTGACAAAGAGCAAGATCGTCGTTGGGTGATGATGGGGTTGCTTGTTGGAGCGCATGCGGGGATTTTTGCCATGCTCTTACCGCTCGATGTTGTCGCAAGTGGCGTTGTCTCGGCGCTATTGTTCGCTCTACCTTTTCGCGCGCGACGCTATGCACATGATCCAAAACCGCCACGCAAAAGCGCCTATATCGAATCCTCTCTCTTTGCTGCGTGTTTTTTTGCCGTAATCCTTTTTTCTCGTTGGGCGTAAGAGCGAGTTATGGTACCATGGTGCTATGAAGCATCGTGAATCGCCATCCGCACAAAGCCGCGATCAACTAATCGTGAGTTCGCTTATCGCTCTTTTGGCGAGTGGCCTTATTTCTGGCGCGCTTTATGTTTTGTTGTTTGCACCCTCGCTCAAACAACTTGAGACAAAAATCGACGGATTAGCTGCCGGCACCACCTCAACGCCCCAAGTCCCGCAAATTGAGGTCGTACCAATCTCTAGTCGTCCATTGCTCAGTGCATTACCAAGAGAGCTTACCGGTCAGCCGACGAGCGCTGTGAGCGTTATTCGTCGTGCCGCTGCGCTAGAGACTGATGGGTTCATCCAATCTGAACAAATCATTGGTACGGCGATTGCTGTCACAAGCGATGGTTGGTTTGTCTTGCCGTCATCAGTGATTGAGGGTGCGACGTTAAATACGATTTCTTTGGTTATTCGTGGTGGTCTAGCACCAGCGACAAAAGCCATTCGCGATAAATCAACGGGGCTCGTCTATCTCAAGGCCGACGAACAAAACCTCACTTCGGCAAACTTTGTCCGCCCAAACCTGATCGAAGAAGGAGCAACGCTTTATGCCGAGTCTTCGCCAACAACCTTTGTGCCTGTTGCGCTAAGCGATCTTGCCTTCGCTGAAGGATCCCAATCATCTGAAGTGCAGTCTCGTCGCCTGCGTGTGATTGTTTCAAAGGACGCCAATCTTTTTGGTTCGCCACTACGTGATGCGTCTGGTCGCGTTGTTGGTATTATTGATGACTTTGATGCCGTGCATGGTTCTTGGCTTGTAATCCCTGTTGGCACGGTTCCAAGCGATATTACATCCATCCTTTCTGAAGGCGTGATTCGCCGCGCGACGCTCGGTGTGCGCGGGGTAGATTTAGCGCAGACAACGCTTGCAACATCGACATCGACACGTCTTGATCTCGTCGGGTTTTTATTGAAGACAGATAAGCGCCTCGGTGTTGCCGTCAAAGCCGATAGCCCTGCCGCCAGAAATTTTGTCGAAGGGGATATCATTGAACGCGTAGAGCGCGATGTGCTCGATGGCTCAACCGATTTGGCCGGACTATTGATGGACTATCGCCCGGGCGCAAGTGTGACGTTTTACGGCAAACGTAAAAACGAATCCTTTCAAACCAAAATCACCTTAGGTAATGCCACCACGACCGAAGCACTCAAATAATATGACCTACAAAGAACATCCTCTTCATGTGCTCGCGCTTGGCTATAAGCGCGTTATTGGCTATGCCGTGCTCGGTGCCCTCGCAGGTTTTGCCTTGTCGTTTTTGTCACCGCTCGAATATTCATCGAGCGTGCGTTTGCTCATCACTCAACCGAACGCGGTAAACGTCGATTCGTTTACGGTGTTAAAATCAAATGAGCGCATCGCACAAAATCTCGCGCAGTTGCTCGGTACGTCTTCGTTTTTTGATAATATCGTTGGACAAGCCGAAAATTATGACCGCAGCGCCATCCCGCAAAACGAGTACGACAAACGTAAATTCTGGAATCGCTCCGTAAGCGTTGGCGTTGAAGCGGGTTCTGGTCTTATGACGGTCACCGTTTATGCGCCGCAAGTCTCTCAAGCGCGTAGTCTCGTTTGGGCAGCGTCTAATGAAATCGCTAAACAAGCACCAAACTACTTTGGCTCCACGGTACGCGTCTCAGTGATCGACGCCCCGCTCGACTCGCGCTGGTATGCCCGCCCAAATATCCCGATGAATGCCGCCTACGGCGCCGTTGTTGGCGGGATGTTGACCATTGCTTGGTTGCTATTGAGAAGGACGAAGAGAGAGGCTTAGGTTTGCCACCCCCCGCGCACCCCCTACCCCCGGTTGTCACATATATTGGTTGTTATAGATATGTGCCAACCGACCCCTTCCCACATCTGGGAAGGGGTTTTTGGTTTTAGCTTACGTTCTGATTCAAAACAGACAAACCCCTTCCACAAACGTGGGAAGGGGTCGCCCGACGAAGGCTCTGC
>CALMET010000161.1 GCA_937863195.1 uncultured bacterium | reverse complement strand
TATCTTCATCCCGGTTTGATGATGATTTTTGGGGCGTCTGAACTCGATGAAGAAGGCCCTTCTCCTGAACTCACTCCGAATTATGTCGGCAAACTGAAGCGCAAGATGATCCCACAAGCACTCGAGCTCAGAGATCAGCTCAAGCGTGAAGCGGCATACATGCAACTGCGCTTTCGTGAACGCCATTTTGTTTTCAAACTGGGTGAAACGAGTCTGACCATCCGCCACAAGCGCGATCTCGACCATGTCATCCTCTCAATCAATGAAGCCATCGAACGTGCTAGAAACACACCCTTCATCGAACGAGTCTTCGAACTCTTCGCCTAATAGGAGACGCTCATGACCAACACCCTTGAAGACCACGCCCGAGATCCGTCACTCATCGAGAAGCTACGGATCCCCAAGGATCCAGAGAAGAAAGAAGAGGACGAGACCTTTTTCGAAAAACTCGGCGACGAGATCGAAAAGCACCCCATACATCGTCCCGGTTTGCGCCGGGGATAAACCCTACCCTCTGTCTCGCTAATGCTCGACATAACAATTCTATTGTCTTGTCGAACGAAGTGAGACAGGGGTTTTGCTTTTTTACTGGATTATTTGACGAAATAGCAGGTTTGCGTTAGCCTGTGGCCACTTACTCATTACGCCCTGTCGGAGAGATCTGACAGAAGCGCACACCCGGATCTCCCACATATTCACGGATTCTACTGGATCCTGGCTAGGTGACGAGCTTCGACGAGACTATGTTAACCCCAGACCACAAGAAGAAAATCATTGAGAAGTTCAAAACCCACGCAACCGATACCGGTTCGCCACAGGTTCAGATCGCCATTCTCACGGAAGAAGTAAAAGAGCTCACGGGCCATCTTAAGACCCACAAAAAGGACTTCTCGTCCCGCCGTGGTTTGATCAAGAAGGTTTCAGAACGCCGCCGCCTCATGAAGTACTTGAAGCGTGAGGACAGCGCTGGTTACGACGAACTCATGGCTAAGCTCAAGGTTTAATAACAAATCTCCCCGCCTTCTGGCGGGGTTTTGTTTTGACAAACTCGGTGATTTTTGAATAAAATCCCATCGATTCGCACACTGAGAGGTTCATGAAATGCGTCTTCTCATTATCACAGGCTCGAGCGAACTCAGCGCGCACCTCATGCGGCTTTTAGCCTCTATCCCCGAAGAAGAGCTACTACTTCTTGAAACGCGGACTGAGATGCACGACGAGAAAAAGATTCTCGATGCGATAACCGACTGCAACAAACGCGAGACGACCGACATGCGAGCGCTCGCCGAGATGCTGAAGAACGTTCATATCGATCGCCCTCGTCATTACGGACGCAAAGCGCCTACTCGCGCCGACTATCTGCAAAGACAGATCCTTCATAGCCGCCGAACAGGCCGCAAATGAAAAACTCACTCAACTCCCGCCCATGAAGAGCATAAGCTTTTCTGGGCGGGTTATTGTTTTGACGGTTTAGATACGATCATGTCAGCATAAAAGCGTCTCGAACCTTGGGGGGCATATGGGCCAAGATAATGTCATCAGATGGTTTGATGCGATAGATCGAGAGATTATCGAGTGCCTCACCTCTATGGATGAGTGTCACTATACGCATGGCCTGATGCGTCTCGCTGTCATTAATCACTTTTACCAGTACAAAAAGGTAGGTTATCATCTGGACTGGGAAAAGATCGCCACCAACCTGCTCAATGCGAATTGCCTTGGTGCCGTCGCAGCTCTAACAGAATGTGTCATTGATGACGCCATCAAAGAACGCCTCATTACACTCACACTCGAGCACAAAGGCGTCACTCTGCCCTTGTCGGTACCACCGCCCGCATTGCAAGCACCACTCTGACTCAGGCCCCACGACGCTCTCGTGGGGTTTCGTCGTCTAAAAACACATTGACAACCGTAGTATTTTAGTGTATATTAGCATTGTTATCGTGATCGATTTTGATACATAACGTGTTTCTCTTTCATTTTTTTTAACACTCCGTCTTCGGTTTTTGAGAAGACAACCAAACCCTATGTTAAAACGCCCCGACCAACGTGTCGCTGTTTTAATTGATACCCAAAACATGTACCACAGTGCCAAAAACATCTATAACGCAAAGGTGAATTTTGGTGCGCTTATCGAAGCCGCTGTTGGCCCTCGCCAGATGGTGCGTTCGATTGCCTATGTCGCCAAATCAAAAGGCGGCGAAGAAACCGGTTTCTTTGAAGCCCTTCAAAGCGTCGGTATTGAGCTCAAAATCAAAGACGTCCAAGAATTCTCTAGCGGTGCCAAAAAGGCCGATTGGGATGTTGGTATGGCGATTGATGCTGTTGCTCTTGCTCCACGCGTTGATGCGATTGTCCTTGTCACCGGCGATGGTGATTTTGTGCCACTCGTTGAATATCTTCAGACGCACGGCGTTGCTTGTGAGTGTGTTGCCTTTGGCGAATCCACCAATGCCACACTCAAAGAGCGCGTAAACGAATTTACAAATCTTTCGGATGATCCAGGCGCCGTCCTTATCGGTTATCGCGGCAAGCCAAAAGCTGAACAAAAACCTCCTGCTTCTGCACCCACGGCAACGCCCGAAGCAAAGCCCGAGGTAAAAACCGAAACAAAACCTCCAGCGCAAAAAGCCCCTGAGCCAAAGCCAGACTATCGCCCACAACCAATGCAACCGGTTGCCGACAAAGATATTAAACGTTCGAATAATATTCTTTCAGCGATTGTCCCAGCGAACCAAAGCCCACATTTTGTGAAGGCGACGCCACCAGCTC
>CALMET010000160.1 GCA_937863195.1 uncultured bacterium | reverse complement strand
GCCAATTGAAGGCCCAAAATCAGCCGGCGATTGATCCGCAATTGCTGCAGTTTATGCATGAGCGCCTTGAGTCCCTCGACCGCGACATGCGTCAGAGCCTCACCGAAAATAGCCGCACTCAACAAACCGCGAGTCACCATATGACGGGCGCTGTGCGCGATGTGACCGAGCGCTTAGTAAAGATCGAAGAGACGAATAAACAAGTCCTCGAATTCTCGGGTCAACTCGACCAATTGCAGCGCATCCTCACCAATCCAAAGCAGCGCGGTATTTTGGGGGAGTATTATCTTGAGACGCTTCTGCGAACCATCTTTGCCCCTGACCAATACCAGATGCAATACAAGTTTAAAGACGGCGAAATCGTCGATGCAGCCGTATTTGTAAAAGAGAAGATCGTGCCCATCGATTCAAAGTTCAGTTTAGAGAACTATAATCGCCTCGTAGAAGCGCAGGACCCGGTTCAACGTGCGACCTTTGAAAAAGCCTTCGTCAATGATTTGAAGAACCGCATCAAAGAAACGGCAAAGTATATCCGCCCCGGCGAGGGCACCATGGATTTTGCCTTCATGTTTATCCCACACGAAGCGGTTTACTATGACCTGTTGGTTAATAAGATCGGTGAAGTAGGGGAGGATACCGAAAGCCTCATCCAACGTGCGGCATCGAAGTACCATGTCATCATCGTCTCACCAACGAGCTTTACGGCCTATCTACAAACGGTTCTGCAAGGCTTGCGCGCCATGCATATCGAAGAGCAGGCTAAAGAGATCCGTAAACGCGTAGAAGACCTTCAGCGCCATATGTCGGCCTATGAGCAATATTTCACGAGCCTTGGCAAACATCTCGGCACCGCCGTTGGCCAATACAACCTCGCCGGCAAAGAATTCACCAAAATCGACAAAGACGTCTTAAAGATTTCAGGCAAAGCCATCGGCTACGAAGCCCTTACGATCGACAAGCCAAGCGACGAGAGCTAATCCCATGCCTGCCTTTATCAAGCGTGCCCTGATAACGATCACCATCATTTTTCTGGTGGGCGCTTTGACGATCGCTTCGATTATTGGGTATGTGCAATTGGGGCATTTGGGGAGCATTTCAACCTCGCTGAACGATCTTGAACCTGCGCCTTATGCCATCATTCTCGGTGCCAGCGTTAAAAGCGATGGCACGCCTTCTGACGCCCTCTATGACCGTATTCTCGTGGGGAGTGAGCTGATCAAAGCCAAAAAAGCCGAGACCTTGCTTATGACCGGCGACGGGGGAGCCTTTCACGTCAACGAGGTTGCCGCGATGAAACGTGTCGCCATGGAGCTCGGTGTTGATGAACGCGATATTATCGTCGATGGCCAAGGCTATCGCACCTATGAGAGCTGCAAGCGCGCGATTCAGGTCTATGATATTAGAGAAGCGATCGTAGTGACTCAGCGTTTTCACTTAGCGAGATCGCTCTATCTCTGTGATTTCTTTGGGATTGAGGTGCAAGGCATGGTGGCGGATCAGCAAACCTACCTTAAGGAGTATTTCTTCATCTTTCGCGACCTCGCATCGAGCTTTAAGGCTTGGTGGGATACGCGCATTCAAGCACCGCCTCCACCAGTATAAAAACACCCCGACATAACGTCGGGGTGTTTTTATGACTTCTTTTTATCTAAGCGCTCGAGGTTGAGCTTTTTAAAGATGAAATAGATGATCCAGGCGATAATCAGAAAGTCGATGACATTGGCAGCAAAGTTACCGAGCAATACCGGACCGAGCTTCCATGACTTTAATCCTTGCGTTGTGCCGAATAAGAGGCCGATTGAAGGCTGGATGACATCCTGCACAAATGAAGTCACGACTTTGTTGATGGCGCCGCCCAAGATAAAGGCGATGGCGAGACTCACAACGCCTTGCTCGCGTACAAAGGTGATGAATTCGATGAGGGATTCTTTGAGCTTCTTTTTAACGTCGAGCGGGGGAGCTGGCGTGATGACCGTGGCCGTCACCGGGCCAGGTTCTGGCATCGGGTGCGTAGAATTTTGCATAGCCATCAGTATTATAGAAGCGGTCGGTTTGGGCAAGCGAGACAGAATGAACTATACTCCTTGCAAACCTTATGAAAGCTATTTTATTACAAAACCTTGAGAAGACCTACGCCACAGGAACCCACGCCTTACGCGGAGCGAATCTCTCGATTGAACAGGGCGACTTTTATGCGCTCCTTGGTGCCAACGGTGCCGGAAAAACCACCATCATCGGCATCCTCACGGGGCTCGTGAATAAGAGCGGGGGATCCGTAACCGTGCTTGGATATGACCTCGATCAAGACATCGACGGCGTTAAAGCCCAGATCGGTGTCGTCCCGCAAGAATTCAACTTCAGCATCTTCGAAAAGGTTGAAGATATTCTCTTAGATCAAGCCGGCTTCTACGGTATGCCAAGAGGGGAGGCAAGGCCTCGTGCCGAAGAGCTTATGAAAGCGCTCGGACTCTGGGACAAGAAAGCCGAAGCAGCCCGCACCCTCTCGGGAGGCATGAAGCGCCGCCTCATGGTGGCTCGAGCTCTCATGCATCGTCCTAAGATTTTATTATTGGATGAACCTACGGCTGGCGTCGATGTCGAACTCAGATTGGGGATGTGGGAGTACCTGAAGAAACTAAACGACGATGGAACAACTATTGTACTCACCACGCACTATCTCGAAGAAGTAGAGAAGCTTTGTCGCAATGTTTCAATAATGAAGAAGGGGGAGATCGTTCACCAGTCACCCGTAAAAGATCTTGTTGAAAAATATCAAAGCATCGAAAAAGCTTATCTCGCTATCACGAACGAAACTCTATGATCCGCACTCAAGTCGTCGCTATCCAAACTATCTTACATCGCGAGATTGTGAGATTGTTTCGCATCTGGCCGCAAACATTTTTGCCACCGGTTATCACACAAGGTCTCTACTTTTTGATTTTCGGTACCTTCATCGGTTCACAGATTCGTCCGATTAATGGCGTATCTTATATGGCCTATATCGTGCCCGGAATCATTATGATGTCCATGATCACGAGCGCCTATATGAATGTGGTGTTCTCGTTTTTCGGTTCAAAGTTTCAACGCAATATTGAAGAGCTTCTTGTTGCACCAATCACAAACTACACCATTCTTGCTGGTTATGTTTTGGGTGGGATCTTTCGTGCATTCATCACGGGCTTCATGGTTTTTATCGTTTCGTTTATCTTCATCT
>CALMET010000159.1 GCA_937863195.1 uncultured bacterium | reverse complement strand
ACGTGGGAAGGGGTCGCCCGACGAAGGCTCTGCGTAGTCGGGCGGGGGTAGGGGGCTAACCTTAGCCCTTTTGCCTTAACTCTGCAAAAAATGCAAAGCAATTGCTTGACAAATAACGTGATATATGGTATTGTAGAGTTAAGAAAGAAGGGATGTATTCGGGAGCAACTTCACATAAATTTCACGAAATGGAGGGCGTGATAAGCAAACAATAAGATAGCCAATATCCTTCGGGAAGTTGGGATATCTATATTGTGTCACAAAGCCCTTGACAAAATGGGTTATTTGGCGTATACTATTTCGTTAACTTGATAGCCACCTCAACTCTCAGTCGTCCTCTCTAAACAGAGAGGGCAGGGTGAGTTCATAGGTTCTGTAGCCGTTCCGTTGCACCGCATCCTCCTTTGCGAGGCTGCGGGACGGCTGGAGAACCGATGACCAAAAGTCTCGGCCAATCCACAACAACCAGTTTCGCTCCAAACCCCACCCCTCACGGGTAGTGGGGGAAAGGAAGTCAGTAATGCATCTTCGAAACAACAAGTTCAAGTTCCTGGTCGCCCTCGCGGTGACCGTCATCAGCCTCGGTTGGGCTCTGCCCGCTGAGGCCCAGGGTGACGACGAGCGACCGCCCACGCGGTCGACGGCTCCCGTCAGCACGCCGGTCTCCACAGACGGTCCAACCGTTCTGGAGTGCCTGCCGCTGGCCGGGGAGATCTGCCCCACGCCGCCGCCGCGCCAAGAGCGGATCCGCCGTACGCCCCCAGCGCCCAGGCCTCGCGCCTGCATCTGGGGTCGCATCGTCGGAGCCGACCACACCACGATCCAGGCTGGCGGCATGACCGTCGCTGGTCAGGTGATGTCGCCTGGTCAGGGCTTGCCCTCGACCATCGACATCGGCATCGGCGGAGACTGCATCTGCAACGACAGCGGTAGCGAGCACGACTCGTACTACCTGCCTGCCGACGCCGACCACACACCGATCAACGGAGTGCGGTCCGTGTACGAAGGTCGACTCGCGACCGACGGTCATGAGATCTGCTTGCCCCGAACGGGTGCGTCGGTCGAACAGAACGAAGACGCTCCAGTCGACTTCGGTCCCATCATCGTTTGGCTCGAGAGCCTTAACGGTTCGGTCTGTGAACTGCGCGCGACAGATCTGTGTCGTACCGCGGTAGAGGAACTCAACGTGTGTGAGTCACGTGCTCGTATGAGCCGTGACAACGACGCGTTCGAGAGCTGCTACGAGCAGCACTCCTTCACGGGCTCCGTGGTTCTCACTTCAAGCGACATCGTCACGGGTGACCTCGAAGAGAACTGCGCGGGTGTGAGCTTCGAGTGCAGTGCACTAGGAGTTAACTACGCCCCCGTGCCCGCTCTTCCCGCTGACATGGTGGGTGAGGGTCAACAGACTCAGGGTCCGTCGATCGACATCGCTACCGACATCGGGCTGAGCTTGTATGCCGCTGGCATCCGCGCTCGCTCGATCGAAGGTAACGTCGCATTGCAGCTCACGCTGCAGCCGACCGCTACTGCGCGCATCGCGCCCACCGTCCAATTTCGGATGGGATACGGGCGGATGAACGACGAGGGTGGTATTGAGATCAGGCAGCCAATGCGCCTGAATCTCGGCCTCGGTGTTCAGCTCATTCTGGCAGAACGTGTTCGCCTCGACGTGCTTGCCACGACGGGTGCGATCATGTCGCAGAACACCAACAGCAACGGTAACGGCGATGGTATTCGCGCCGACCGTGGCATCGGTGCCGAACTCGGCCTGTCCATCGACCTCAACCGTCGCGGGCAGCTCGACAGTGGTGTGGGACTTGTCCCATACCTGCGGCTCAATGCAGAGGTGATGAGCCTCCGCTACAACCTGGCAAACGACCAGGCCGAAGCGAACTACATCCGTCGTACCTCATACGGCTTCGGTGTCTCCTTCGGCATTCGTTTCGGGCAACGCGGTCGCCGCTAGCCTGTAAGCGTTCTTTGCAACACTGTGGGTCTAAGTGAGAAGCGTGGTTCACTCCATGCTTCTCCTTCCATACTTCCTGACAAAGCATTGTCATGAAGTATGGGAGAGTTCGTTAGTAGCAATACAGCGTTTCGCATTCTCTCGACGTCATTATCCCCATAATCCCTCGCGGGTAGTGGGGGAGGAGTCAGTCATGCACATTTTCAACAAGAAGTTCCTAGTGCTCATCATCGTAGCCCTCACCGGCTGCTCGTTCGACAACGGCAACGGCTTCGTGCCGCCGCCGGTCATCGAGATCTGCGACTTCGTCGACAACGACGACAACGGCGAGATCGATGACGGTATCGACTGCGATGGAGACGGCTTCTGTGCCATCTTCGTCGAAGGTGCGCCGGCCTGTCACTTCGACGACCGGGACTGCAACGACCGCAACACCGCGGTGAATCCCGGTGCGGACGAGTTCTGCAACAACGGCATCGACGACAACTGCGATGGCGACGTCGACGAAGGATGCGACACCGGCATCGAGTGCACCGACCCCCGCGAAGGGTCGAGCTGCTCGGCTGGCGTCGGTACCTGCGCTCAGATCGGTCAGTGGCTCTGCCCCGCGAACACCGCGACGGCGAGCTGCAGTGCGGTCGCCGGTACCCCCGGCACCGAGGTTTGCAATGACAACCTCGACAACGACTGCGACGGTCAGACCGACGAGTCGTGCCCGATCATGTGCACCGACCCCCGGGTCGGATCGCAGTGCTCGCTCGGTCTCGGCGTCTGTCAGCGCTCCGGCGTCTGGCAGTGCACCAACGGCAACGTTTCGTGCAACGCGACGATCGTGACCCCCGGCACCGAAACGTGCAACGACAACCTCGACAACGACTGTGACGGACAGACCGATGAAGGCTGTCCCACGGGCACGACCTGGTACCGCGACGCGGACGGAGACACCTTCGGGTGTCAGACGTCGGTCTCGGCCTCGTGCATGACGCAGGTTTCCGTCACGCAGCCTACGGGCTATGTGGCGAACTCCACGGACTGCAACGACGCCGCGCCTTCGCCGACCAATAACTGCACTGGCACCATCTGGTACCAGGATGTAGACGGCGACGGCTTCGGCTGTCAGACGTCGGTCTCGGCCACGTGTCGGACTCAGGTCTCGGTCGGTCAGCCTACGGGCTATGTCGCGAACTCGTCGGACTGCGACGACAACGCGTACAGCGCGACCAATACCTGCGTGCCGGCCTGCCTGCCGCCCGCTGGTGGAACGCTCCGCTTCGAGATCCCGCAGGCGATCGCCAACGCCTGCCCCAACCGCGCGATCATCGTGTTCGACAATGCGGGCAACCCCCGCGTGTCGGCACAGAACGCAACGTTCTGGCAGGAATACGTGTCCGTGGCCTGGCAGGGCTACGTCCACACCCAGTTGCTCTGCAACGTGACGAACCACTCCGCTCTGGCAAGCAATGTCCAGAACTGGTGGACCTACGGCACGGTGTTCGGTAGCTGGCCGGCGTCTGGCAGCGACTTGTCGAACCTCGGGTTCGTCTTCACCCTCAACGGTGCAGCGCTCACGAACGACAAGGTCATCAACGTCACCGGAGGCCAACAGGCCGAAGGTTGGCTGCCACTCTGCATCTGAACGTCTCCCCCGACGCACGTCGGGGTTGAGACAAACTGATGGGTGAGGCTGAGCTTAAAAACTCAGTCTTGCCCCCATCTATGAGCCCATCACAAGTGTGGTGGTCCGATAGTTGGAAAGGTGAGAAACCTTGACAATGTCAACTAAATGGTGTACACTATAGTTTCAAGTGAGTTCTGTGTTCGTAGGTATTGGGCGTGAAACAGCTGTTTTACTGTCAATACGTACGAAGACAAATGGACAAGGCTGTTCAGGCGTCTGCTCTTTCAGAATTCCACGGTGATCATGTACGAGATCACCGTAGCCCTAAGGAGGGCATCATGACTCAGTTCAGTGGCAAGCGGTTCGTTTCTGTGTTCTCGCTCATCGTGGCCCTCACCGGCTGTGACCCTCTTCCTCCGCTGGAGAACAACTCCGATGGAGGGATGATGAACTCCGACGCGATGACGCCCGATGCCGGCCCCATCTGCTTCGATCCGCACACCGGTGACTCTACCGGCGAGTGCGACGACGACGCTGGTGTCGACGACGCCGGCATGACGCCCGACGACGCGGGCACCCCCACCACCGTGACGGTCACCGCCGTCATCAACGACGGTCGCAAGATCGTCGTCACCGGCATGAGCGGTCCCCTGGACTGCTCGAAGCCGGTGGTCGTGGCCCCGAACTCCGTCACCGCGATCGCCGGCACCGCCGTCACGATCAGCGCCGACGGCCTCACCGCCACGGCGACCGGCGTGCCCCGCAACACGGGTGCGTCGATCCGCCTCTGCCACAGCATGGCAGACGGTAGCGGTCTGAACATCGCGCACACCGCCGCCCCGAACGGCACGGCATGCGTGCTCACCAGCACCGCGGAGGGATGGAATCTATTCAAGTCGATCACCGCCTCGGCGGGTACGGTCGGCGTGACGGATCCCACCCACACACTCGCAGCCTGCCGCATGCAGGTTCGCTGACAACGTGTCGCATTGAGCTCTCTGAGCTCTGCGACAAACAAGACTGGCCCCACCGATCTCTGATTGGTGGGGCTTTTCAATTTGTCTAAAATAACTAGGCAGACCATCCACCTCTCAAACCTCTCCTTACCTCTCCGTGTGAACGAAGAGGTACGCCTCGCTCTGAAACTGAAGCCCTGAAGTGTCACCCTTCGCTATGCGGAGGGAAAGGGAGGTTTGAGAGGCGAGAGGTGGCTAGGGAGGGGTTGACAAAACAGCTATTTTAATGGTAAAGAGCAACGTCCACCGCACCCTTATTCGCTCGGCTTGTTTGTCGGCCTCCTCCGATGGCAAGCATGTCGGGCGAATTAGGTTGCGGATGGGCCGCACCTTGCACAAGGAGGATACGATGAAGAACAGTCTCATCGTTGTCAGTATGGTACTGATTTGGGCGGCCCATAGTGGGACTGCCTCGGGTCAAGGCTCTTCAGACTCTTCGCTGGCTTACACCTGCGCGCTCGCTTGCGAGCAGCAGCTCGGGGCGAGCTGTCACGATGAGCAGGCACTTACCGCTTGTCTCGAGCAGCGCCCCGAATGCGGAGGTGATCAGGAGCTGGTGCGAATGGCTCGCGCCTTCATGGATGGCAGGACTACGTGTCCGCAGCCGTCATCGCCGACCGTGACGCCGGCCCCTGCGCCGACGCCAAGGCCTCGTCCGCGGGTTCGCCCGCGTGCTCAGCCTCGGCAGGCTGTCGCCGTTGCACCCGCTCCGTCTCGAGAGCTGACCGCTGCAGAGCGTGAAGCTCTGATGCGTGAAGTGCGTGATCTGCTGCGTACGACGGTGCCTGCTCAAACGCCGGCGCCTACGGCAACAGCTCCGGCTGTCGAGCCTCGTCCTTCACAAGACGATGCGGCCCTTCGTGCCGAGATCGAGGATTTGCGCCGTGCATTGGTACGGATCGACACGCAACTCACCCAGAGGGACATTCAGACCATTGCGGAGTTGCATAATGCGCTTCGTGAGGTGTGGTATGTCCAGGCATGTCGAACAGGGCAAAGCTACGAGTTCACCATCAATGGCAGAACCGAGACCGTTACCTGTCTGGAGACGGCCCCGACGCCTGAAACGCGTCGAAGGGTACAGATCCCGCAAGGTGAGCGTCGCGTCTCTCGAGGCACGCGCTCTAGCAGCGGCCTGACCGGTGACCGTATCGGCCTCATCATCGAGGCGACCTATGCGATGTCGCGCTACCAGCTGGTGGCGCATGACGGTTCGAAGTCACCGAGGTTCGTTGGTTTCGGTCTGGGTCTCACGATCCGGCTTGCTAATCACTTCTATCTCGCTGGCGTCGTTGATGCTGGTGCGGGTTTGAGGGATGGTGAGCATGTGCCCGTTCTTGGGCAGGTGCACTATCGCATCGGAGTGCTCGGCGTCGCTGCCCGGCATCTGTTGCTGGGTGCGAACCTTCACTTCGGTCACCGTTACTCCGGTAACGGCGAGCTCGCGGAGCAAAACGGTACCTGGTACCAATTGCGCCAACGCGGCCTGCGCCTCGACGTCGGCTACCTCTGGCGCGAGAACGGTTGGTCGCCGTTCGTTATGGCGAGTGCCATGCTCGGTGTCGGCTGCCATGCAGACCGCCGCCTCGACGCGGGAGAGCAATGTCTCTTCGACCCCGGCTTCATGATCACCTTCGGTGGCATGCGGTTGCGCGCGCCGTAACTTCGGTGCGCATCTCTGAATAAGCTCTACCTTCGGGTGGAGCTTTTTTCGTACCTCGCTACCTCCGCCCCGCGCAGCCCCCTACCCCCGGTATCCACATGTATTGTGCATTTGGTATGTGTCTACCGACCCCTTCCCACATTTGCGGAAGGGGTTAGTGATAGCTTTTGAATAGTTAGAAGTGATACTCAAAATTAGTATGAAGCCGCAGTTAGGTCAGCTCAAATTCAAGGATCAGAAAAACCCCTTCCACAAATGTGGGAAGGGGTCGCCTGGCATATACCTTAAACACAATTTATATGACAGGCGGGGGTAGGGGGTACGAAGGTGCGAAGGGGCGAGATACTGTGGTTTGACGCCCTTTTACTCAAACCGCACACTCACCACATGCAACCATGGCAGCAAGTCGTGACGCGACCTGAATTAATGCGCGTGCTTAAACGTATCGCGATACAGCCTTCGAACGGCTATCTTTTTTTAGGGATGCGCGGTTCGGGCAAGCGCTTTATCACGCGACATGTTGCGGCCGAGTTATTGCGTTTGGACGATGTCGACGCCGTCCAACACCACCCGGATTTTTTGGTGCTGGCGCGTGAAGAAGGCGCAAAAGAAATTAAAGTAAAACAAGCACGTGATCTCATCGCGCGCTTATCACTCACGTCAGCCAAAGGCGGTCATCAAGTTGTTGTTATTGAAGACATCGATCGTTTGAATGAAGAATCCGCCAACAGTTTATTGAAGCTCATTGAAGAACCACCAAAGGGCGTGGTGTTTTTGTGTACGACGGATCGTGAAGAGCGTGTGATGGGCACCATTCGTTCGCGCTTAGTTCCGATTAGATTTTTGGCATTAGACACGGTAACCATCCAACAAGA
>CALMET010000158.1 GCA_937863195.1 uncultured bacterium | reverse complement strand
ACAATATTGACTTAAATCCTTCATTCCCTGTCCACGAAGTGGAAAGGGACACCCAAGCAAAGCGAAGGGAGGGTAAAGTTCAGAGTCCCAGGTACTTCTTATACGCCTCATTATTCGGCTTTCTGCCCAAAAAGCGCTCAACCAAGGCATAGCCGTCGGCGCTGTCACCTTGAGAGAGGATGGCTTCGCGGTAGGCGGCGCCGGTGGCGGGGTTCATGAGGCCTTCAGTGAAGAAGCGACTTGCCACGTCGTGGGCGATGGCTAGGGCCCATTGGTAGCCATAGTAGGCGGCATCGTAGCCGTTGAGGTGGCCAAAGCTGGCTTCGGGGTGGGTGCCGACTGGGCGGTTCAAAGGCATGAACTGTGGATAAAGCTCATCAAAGACTTTTGTCGTGTCTTCGACGGTTTGGGCGGTGTGATAAGTGAAGTCGAGGGTCGCGTAGAAGAGTTGGCGCTCGGTGGCTATGGCTTCACCAAAGGTACGCGAAGCCGTCATCGCGTCAAAAAGATCTTGGGGGATGGCCTCGCCGGTGAGGTGATGTTTGGCGAAGCGATCAAGCACGACACGATCCCAGGCCCAGTTTTCAAAAAGCTGCGAAGGCACTTCGACAAAATCCCATGCAACGCTTGTGCCGCTTTGGCTCGCGAGTTCGGTTTGGCCGAAGATGCGATGCATCGCATGACCCATTTCATGAAAGAACGTTTCAACATCGCGATGCGTGAGAAGAGCGGGGGATCCGTCTTTTGATTGCGGAAAGTTGCACACCAGTGAACACATCGGCAGAATGCTCACGTCACCACGCTTCATGCTGGCGCGCATCCCAAAGACGGCCATGTGTTTGTATTTATCTGGACGTGGATAGAGATCGAGATGAAGGGTGCCGATCACGTTGTTTTTATCGAGGACGTTATAGGTCTCAATGTCTGGATGTGCACCTTGTTTTGGTTGTTCTTCAAAACGGATGCCATAGAGATCTTCAATGACACGCAAGATTCCGTGCTTCACGGCATTCACTTCAAAATACTGACTCAAGATTTGGCCATCGAGTTTGAAACGTTCTTGCGTGGCTTGTTCGAGAAGATAGGCGGTGTCGCAAGCGCGTAGGTCGTTACCATGCGGCAACTGCAAACGCTGGGCTGTTTCGCTTAAGATGGAGAGTTCTTTGTTGCGCGGTTCGATGAGTCCGCCATGAAGGTCTTTCAAAAAAGCTTCAACGGTAGCGGCATTTTTTGCCATGCGTGGTTCGAGAACATAGTCCGCCCAGGTTGAGTGACCAAGAAGCGCGGCTTTTTGGCGGCGCAATTCAATCATCTCTTTAAGTAACGGAAGGTTGGCGAGACTGCGATTGGCATTTACCTTGTAGAGTTCGAGCGCTGCTTCACGGTCTTTGGCGTCGCGCATGAATGGCACGGTGTCTGGATAGTCGGTGGTGATAGTGATGAGGCCATCGGTACCTGGTTGATGTTGGGCGATGAATTGCTCTGAGAGGCCGGCGAGTTGTTCTGGCTTGATTTTGATTGAAAGCGTTTCAGCAAGATTCTTGTCGAATTCTTGTCCGAGATCGGTGAGTTTTTTATTCAACTCTTTGAGTTTGGTTTGTTGTGCTTCGGCAAGCGCGAGACCGTTGCGGCGATATTCGTTAAGCGTTTCGTGCATGAAGCGCAGGCGAGACGGCTCGGATTCGTTTTGTTGTTTTTCAAAACGTTCAAGCGCCTGAAAAACGTCTTTATCTAAAAAGAGGTTGGTAGCAAAGGCGCTGATCTTTGGCTCGGACTCATTCGCGGCATCGCGCACGTCCTTTTCGGGATGCGTGGCGCTCATGAGATGGGGGATAGAACCCGAAGCTGAAAGGGCAAAATGCAATTCATCAAAAGCGCCAAAGGTTTCATCCCAAGTGAGGGTTGGTTGGTCTTTGAGTGAGGCGATGGTTTTTTGGTAGGTTTTGGCTTGTTCAAGATGGCGG
>CALMET010000157.1 GCA_937863195.1 uncultured bacterium | reverse complement strand
CCGTTTTTGACGCCATAGTGTTCTGCCATGGCTCTCACGTCCTCAATCACGCCTGAAGCGCCGTGAAGGACGAGTGGTTTTTTGACGAGGGCTGCAATCTTTTTTAAGCGGTCGATATCGAGATGGGTTTTGCCTTTAAATTTATAGGCGCCATGCGCGGTGCCAATGGCGATGGCGAGTGAATCGCAGCCCGTTGCTTTTGAAAAGGCGAGCGCTTGTTTTGGGTCAGTAAGGGCGGCGTCACGCGCTTCGACGCTGACAAAATCTTCGATGCCGGCGAGCACGCCGATCTCGGCTTCAATGCTCACACCCTTCTTTTTTGCCCAAGCAACGACTTGCTGGGTGGCTTTGACGTTTTTATTGTAGGGGAGTGATGAGCCGTCAAACATTACGCTGGTATATCCGCTATCGATGGCTTTTTTAATCGTCTTTAAGTCTTTGCCATGATCAAGATGCAGTACGACCGGGATCTTGGCTTGGGCGGCAACGCGAACCATGGCAATCAAATAGTCCATGCCGGCATATTCGATGGCGCCTTCAGAGGTTTGAACGATGATGGGGGATTTTAATTCGACGGCAGCGTCAATCACCGACTTGAGGATTTCAAGATTGTTTACATTGAATGCAGGGACGGCATATTTGCCGGCGCGTGCTTTTTTTAAAAGCGGGAGTGCGGAGACGAGCATAGTTAGGATGCTTGATGGTTGAGTTTTTTGCCTTTTGTACCTGCGAATTTTTTGAGCACTTTTTTCATACCAGCTTTTGTTAAGAGACCTTTTTGAGGGCCGATAAACTGCACAACGCTCCAAGCATTTGCTGTGCCCCAGCGCAATGCTTCAGGGATCGTGAGACCCGTGGCGATGGCCGTTGAGAATGCTGTTGCAAACGAATCGCCAGCGCCGGTGCGCTCAAAAGCTTCACCGTCAAAGATCGGTTGAAACCATGATTCAGCGCCATCGGTGGCATATGAACCATTATGACCATCCGTGATAACGACGATTTTTGCGCCTTGCTGAATGAAGGTATGCATTAAGTGCTGGATGGTTTTTTCGGTAACGCCAAGAAGACGTTCAGCTTCTTCTTTATTAACCGCAAAAACGGTTGAGCGTTTGATGACGGGCAAGAGAGATGCGAGACCGCGTCTCAATTGGTGGGTGCCTGGGTTAAAGCAGAGTTCGGTTTCTGGGTGTGCTTTAAGGTGGGTGAGCAGTTGCTTCTCAAGCTTCTCATGACCAACACCGAGCGAGGTGTAGTAGATCCATGCGGCCGACGAGAGTTTTGGTAGGACATATTTGCAAGGTTCATGGTAGACGAGAATAGTGCGCTCGCCTTCGCGAAAGAGAATAGACGAATAGCTTGTTGGACGCTTTTTGTCGGTGATCGCGTATTTTGCCGAGACGCCTTCTTCCTTCCACTTCGCGCGGATTTCACGGCCAGCCTCATCATTGCCGATGACGCTATAGATGACTGAATTCAGGCCAAGGCGTTTTGCGCCAACGGCGGCATTTGAGGCATTGCCGGCACCAGGGATGCGGGTCAATCGTCTCACAGGGATCTTTTCACCAAAGGCAAAGCAAATTTGGCACTCCGTTCTCTTGAGTTCGCAAGCGACGGTAGCCTCGTCGACTTCAAGAAAGACGTCGAGCACAGCCTCACCGATGGCGATCATATCGAAGACGGGTTTTTTGGTTGGGGTAGTCTTAGGCATACGGTTTTAGCATAGCACTGTTGCATTCTCTGCGGGAGCGCTATACTTGATAGGTTCTTATCCATCTACACCAATACATTATGACAAAGCAAAAGCCATCCTCCCATATCGGAGCAGGTCTCGCCGCCGGTGCCGTTATCGGTCTCGCCGCAGGTTTCTTCTTGAATTCACGCAAGGGCAAGGTTCTCGTTGCTGACGCACAGAAAAAATCCAAACTCTTGCAAAAGCAGGTGATGAAGATGCTTTCAGACGCAGGCACTCTTTCTGAAGAAAAGTACGAAGAGATCGTCGACAAAGTCATTAAGTACTACGCATCATCAAAAGAAATCGCTACGAAAGAAATCCCTGAGGTTCGCAAGTTTCTTATGTCTCAATGGAAGGGTATCGAATCCCAACTTGAAGGCGCAGGCGAAGATGCTGTAGACGCGGTGAAGTCCGTGCAGAAAAAGGCGATGAAGGCGGTAAAAAAGATCGCAAAGAAATAATCATGAAGAAGGTCCACCGATTTTTTGCGGACCTCTCTTGGC
>CALMET010000156.1 GCA_937863195.1 uncultured bacterium | reverse complement strand
GAAACCGTACAACACGATGCGTATCTCATTTGTCACGGATGAATGGAGCAAGAACGTACCACTCTCTGTAAGTCCAGAACCACAAACCTCCATCCGTATTTTTATGGACTGGTCGCCTGTCTCGAGCGATGCCACTATCAAAGCCCCAACCATCACAACGCCATCACGTGATGGATATACATTGGTTGAATGGGGCGGATTGTTACGAAAATAGGTATCAGAAAAACAGATGACGATAATGTCATCTGTTTTTGTCGTTGATGCTCAATGACGCATTATCAATGCAAAGCGAAATTCATCTTTCTGACCACAAGCAATATGGACGGGAGAGATAATAGAATATTAGATGATGACAAGATCTTTAAAATAAGCCCTAAAATACTCAGTTTTTAGCATCTTTGGGTTGACAAATTTGGCTAAGTTGTGCATAATGTCGCTTGTATTCTGTTATAACGACTATGCATATTTTAGCGAATGACTACGAGGCAAATATCCCTGGGGCAACCAAGTACGGACTAGGTGGTCCAGCGCGTTTTTCGTCCCAGTTGGTGGAGTCGCTCGTCAAAGCAGGTCATCGTTATACCGGGGTGGTCATGAAGAATCAGGAACTCAAAGAACCTCTCTTTGAGCTCGCTGCTACCAAAGGGCGCGAAACATATCTCACTCTTGCCTTTCCTATCCGCCTATATCAAAGCATCACGAAGGCAAAAAAACCCGTAAAACCGAGTAAGGCCTTAGCAGATGCTATCGAAGCTTTTCGCGAACTTATCCGTCGCGCTGAACCAGATATCATTTTTATTAATGGCTTCGACCTTCGTGTATGGCCACTCATCATGGCTGCCCATCTTGAGAAGATCCCTTATGTCCAAAAACACGCCGGCATTTGGCATAAAGAAATTGCCATCTACGAAGACTTCTTCACGGCCGCTGGTCGTAATGCCATGAAGAGCATGGAGCGCGACATCGCGAAGCATGCAACCAAACAAGTATTTCTTAATACATTTAGTGAAGACGTCTTTCAAAAAGATGTTGCGGCATCGCCAAAGTCCCAACGCGCCATCATCCCATTGCCAACGCCATTCGTCGCCACTAAGAAAAAGCCGAAAAAGAAAAACAAGCGTCTTCACATTGGCGTCGTTGCCCGCTGGGATCGCATTAAAAACCATGCCGCCATTCTCGCCCTGGCAGAAGAGCTGATTTCAGAAGGTGTAGACGCAAAGATCCACGTGATCACGAATATTCCAGAAACGCCAAAAGATAAAAAGATGAAAGAGCGCTATCGCGAAATCATCCAAATTCACCCTTCGACGGATGCGAAGGGCATCCTCAAGTTCTTTCGCTCAATGGACATTGCCATTCTTCCATCACATTTCGACGTTTCTCCAACGGTTGTTCTTGAAGCCGCGTCACAAGGTATTGGCACCATTATTTCTCCGACGGTTGGCTGGGTAAACCACTATCGTAAAACGGGCAATAAAGAGTGGATTGGTGACTTCAATAAACCAAAAACAATCATCAAAAAAATCAAATCGCTTTCTGGCAAACCATTGTCTGCCACGCTTTTAAAGCAGCTTAAGCGTGACCACGATCCAAAACGCGTATTTCCACAATACATTAAACTCTTTAAGTCATTAACGAACTAAAACATGCGTATCGCTCAACTTGTTTCTAACTTGCACGACGTTGATGCAAAATCAAACCATGCTATCTATTCGCATACCGGCATTCTCACTGATGCTTTTGTCGAAAAGAATCATGCTGTCACGCTCTTTGCCTCAAGTGGCTCAGTAACAAAAGCCAAGCTTCACGGTTTTCCGCCTCCATCAGTGGCAGGCTTAGCGTTGCCGGAGTCTGTTCGTAAGCACTATACGCATAGCCTTATTTCGCAATGCTTTAACCGTGCAAAAGAGTTTGACATCATCCATTCACACTTCACGTTGTTGAGTTCTTTTTACGCAAACCTTGTTGACACCCCTACCGTAAACTCCATTCATAGCCCTATTACAGAAGAGTTAAAACCTCTTTTGATGCAATTCAAGAAGAACCGCTATATCTCATTTTCACATTCACAGCGTAAACAGTTTCCTGAATTGAACTGGGTGGCGAATATCTATCATGGCGTCGACACAAACCTCTTCGCCTATAACGAAACCCCTGAAGATTACTTTCTCTATCTTGGTCGCATCACCGAAGAAAAAGGTATTCATTATGCTATCGAGGCAGCAAAAGCTGCGGGCGTAAGACTTCTTATCGCGGGCCGCAGTTATGCCACCGAAGGATATTGGCATACGCATTTAGAACCGCATATCGATGGCGTTAATGTCAGTTATGCTGGCGAAGCGGATCTTGAGCGCAAGATTGAGCTTTACCGCAATGCCAA
>CALMET010000155.1 GCA_937863195.1 uncultured bacterium | reverse complement strand
GGTGCCCTTATTGATCCCGAGGATGACGAGTCTGGTGGCAAAGGGGTCGAGGGTGCCGGCATGGCCAATCCGTTTAATACCAAGAACGCCACGCATTTTGGCGACGATGTCGTGCGAGGTCCAGCTAGCGGGTTTATCGACCAGCAAGAGTCCAGACAGGGTCTCTGGGGGATTCATGGCCTCTATGTAGCCTTTTTCACCACTTCTGACAATAGATTATCCTTTTGAAGGTATTCTATTGCTAAAAAGGTTGACCTTTCGCTAAAATAAGCCTAAACTCGCGTGCATGAATGTTACTGAACTCGCACGTCGTTTGCGTATTACACCGCAGGTATTACTTGCAAAGCTCCCGGAGCTTGGTTTTGACATCGGTGCTCGCGCGATCAAGATCGATGACCGTACGGCCGATCAAATCTATAAGAAATGGCTTGAAAGCTCGCGTCGCGACCGTTTTCGCGATACGTACAATCGCCAACAGGCAGGTGGTGCAGTAGCGACGGATGCAGACGGCAAGCCGCGCGAAGTCGCCCTCCCTTCTGTCATTGCTGTTCGTGATTTTGCCGGTTTATTGAATATGCCAGTAACGCGCGTTATTCAGCAGTTGATGAAAGCGGGTATTTTGGCTTCGCAAAACGAACGCATCGATTTCACGACGGCATCTATCATCGCCGAAGAACTTGGTTTTAAAGCCAGCGCTCAAGATGCGAACGCGGCTGAACTTTCTCAAAACGTTGAAAGCGAGGATCGCTTAAAAGAAATTCTCACCAAGCAAGATGATGCGGTGCTTGTTGACCGTCCGCCTGTCGTTGTAGTGATGGGTCACGTTGATCATGGTAAAACACGCACGCTCGATGCGATTCGCAAAACGAATATCATGGAGGGCGAATCTGGTGGTATCACCCAACATATTGGTGCGTACATGGTTGAGAAAAAAGGCAAACACATTACGTTTATCGATACGCCGGGACACGAAGCATTTACGGTGATGCGTTCTCGTGGTGCCAAGGTCGCTGATATCGCGATTCTTGTTGTTGCCGCCGATGACGGTGTTCAGCCACAAACAAAAGAAGCGGCAAATATTATTCAGGCCGCAAAGCTCCCGTTCGTTGTTGCGCTGAACAAGATTGATAAAGAAGACGCTGACCCAAATCGCGTTCTTGGTCAGCTTGCTGAAATCGGTATCACGGTTGAAGAATGGGGCGGCAAGGTGCCAATGGCAAAGATCTCAGCAAAAAACGGCACGGGTATTGATGAGCTTCTTGAGCTAGTCTTGCTTGTGGCAGAAGTTGAGCGTGAACGCATTCGTGCAAATCCAAATTCACTTGCTGCAGGTACCGTTATTGAAGCACACGTTGATAAAGGCGAAGGTCCTGTTGCAACGGCGATCGTACAAAATGGTACGTTGCGTCGCAATGATGTTATCGGTATCAATGGTAATGCTTATGGACGCGTTCGCATGATGAAAGATTGGAACGGCAAGCTTATCGAAAAAGCCACACCAGGCATGCCAGTTAAAATTCTCGGATTCAAAGTCGCGCCATCCGTTGGTGACATTATCGAAATTCCAGAAGATGCAAAATCGCTTGAAACCAAAAAAGTAAAAGCGGTTGTTCGCCAATCGGTTGAATCCTTCACGGCGACAAAACAACAGGTGAACGAGGATGAAGAAAAGAAGCCTACATTGAATATCGTGCTTAAATCTGATGTGCTCGGTTCGCTTGAAGCTATTCTCGGTGTTCTTGAACGTTTTCAACATGAAGCGGTTGATCTGACCGTGGTGCAAAAAGGTTTGGGTAATATTACTGAGGCTGATGTAGAACGCGCTGCGACGACCAAGCCTTCGGTTGTCTATGCCTTTAATACGGTTGTGCCGACCGCCGTTGCGTACTCTGCTCGTGAAAAAGAAGTAGAGATTATCACGACAAAAGTCATTTACGATTTGTTTGATGACGCGGTTGTTCGCTTGAATACCTTGTTGCCAAAAGAAGTAACCATTATCGATGTAGGTAAAGGAGAGGTTGGTGCTATCTTCCGTACCGAACCTGGTCGCATGGTGCTTGGTATGCGCGTAAAGACGGGTAAGCTCGTCAGTGGCGCAAAACTCCGTGTCTGGCGTGGTGAAGAGATTATCGGCGAAGGGAAGATCGAATCCCTTCAATCAGGTAAATCCGCCACCAAAGAAGCTCCTGCCGGTACCGAGTGTGGCTTGAGCTACTCGGGCAAGGCAAAGATCATGGTCGGCGATATTCTCGACGCCTATCTCGAAGAATCAAAGGTGCGCAAAATCGACGCGATTCGTTAATAAAACCGCTCCCTTGTCAGGGGGCGGTTTCGTCTTTAAGATCTATGAACGATTCTTTTTCCAGAACACTATGGCTCAACACTTTACACAAGAAAATTTTGAACAAGACGTCTTAAAATCACCGGTACCCGTTTTTGTGGATTTTTGGGCTGAATGGTGCCCTCCATGCAAGGCGTTTGGCCCAATCGTCGAAGAGGTCTCGCAAGAGGTCGACGCATCAAAGCTTGTTATTGGTAAGTTGGATGTCGATGCTGCACAGCACATCGCCATGGAGTACCGCGTCCTCTCAATCCCAACATAAAAAAAAAAAAAAAACGGCGAAGTCGTTGAAA
>CALMET010000154.1 GCA_937863195.1 uncultured bacterium | reverse complement strand
AAGACGTGTATGCATATCTTTAGTATAGGGCGATCACCATGATGGCGCCAGTTGAGGCGGGATTCGTTGTCGCAACGCGCCAATCAGCAATGAGTGGATGTTTTTTGTTCAAGAAATCACGTAGCCCGGCAAAGAGTGTGCCGGTGCCATGGCCGCAGATAATCCGCACGGCGGGGGTTTTGCGTCCTGATTCGCGTCCAATAAAATCTTCAAGTTCTTTAATAGCGGCGTGGATGCTTAGTCCATGAATATCTAATTCAGGCACTGCGCCGAGTTCGGCGGCAAAGAGGGCGGCGCTCATGTCCTGGTTCATGGCGGGATGGTATCATGCCGGCATGACAAAAAAGCAAGTCCAACAACTCACGATTTTGCTCGCCACGGTCATCGTTGTTATTTGGCAGCAGTATCGTGGTATCGAGACAGAGGCAGCGCCAAATGAACTACCACAAAAACCGGCGGCAACATCAACAGTAGAATCTACCGGGTCTATTATCGAGACGAATGCACTTGTTCTGCGAGCGGTTGACGGTGATACGATCGAAGCGCGTTTAGACGGTGCTGATGAAACGGCGAAGATTCGTTTACTTGGTGTGAATACGCCTGAGTCAGTAGACCCGCGTCGTGGTGTTGAATGTTTTGGTAAAGCTGCCAGCCAATTCACGAAAGAAACGCTCGAAGGACGGCGTATTAGGCTTGTTGAAGATCCGCAAGCGGACAATGTCGACAAATATCAGCGACTCTTGCGCAATGTTGTCACCGAAAACGGTACGGACTTCAATCTCTACTTAGTTCAGCAGGGGTACGCGAATGCGTATCTTGATTTTCCACTTAACAAACAGCGCAAGGCGCAGTTGTCGCAAGCAGAAAAGCTCGCTCGAGAAGCGGGGCTTGGTCTCTGGTCGACTTCAACATGCTCTGGTACAAAGTAATCTATGACACGTCTCAAACTCGCCTGGCCACAATGGAAAACCGCCCTTTTTTTACTTACAGGATTGATTGGGTTGGGTATTTCTTCGTACCTTCTCGTGAACTATCTCGCTGGCACCTCAGTGGCCTGCGGTTTAGGTTCTGGATGTGATGTGGTGCGTTTGTCTGAATATTCGTGGGTTTGGGGTGTGATCCCTCGGCCGTTATTGGGGATCGCGTTTTATATTGGGATGATTGTCTTGGCGATGATTCGCATTAGCTGGGACAAGCACGACACATTCTATCTCGACGAAGTGATTTTGCTCGGTACTCTCGTTGGTGTCTTTGAATCTGGCTGGTTGTTTTATGTACAGGCAGAAATCATCGGCGCATTTTGTCTGTGGTGTTTGGGTTCGGGCGTTGCCACGGTAGCCATGTTTTTGCTCGCACTGGTACCGTTTCCACGATTGACAAAGAATCCATAATAAGATACATCAAGGCCAGTTCATTACACCTGAAAGGGGTGGGACATGGCGATGAAACGTGAGCCCGAAATCCTCGTGGCCTATATCGATATCGACGGGACGCTCATTCGTGATAATTTCACTCTTCGTGTTGTGCAGATTTTGCACGAAAAAGGAATCATCAGCGCCGAGCACTATCACGACCTCAAGAGCGTGATCAGTACGTGGCAGGCGAGAAAAGCAACGTATGACGATTTGACCGTTGAGCTCACCCGGACAATCCGGATGGGGCTTGAAGGCGTCACGCTCAACGATCTGCTTATTGCCGGCCAACAGGCTGCCGAAGAAGGGTTGAATCGACCCTATCTCTTCACTCGAGCCTTGCTCGAGGTCTTGAAGTCGATGGACCCGAAGCCCTATCTCGTTGCAATCAGCGGTTCGCCTGTTGCTGTCGTGAAGCCTTATTGTGACGCAGTCGGATTCAACGAAGTTCACGCCACTCTGTTTGAAATCGACGATGGCAAGATCACAGGTGGGTTCGAGAAGGCAACATCGCCATACCATACAAAAGGTATGACGTGTATCGAGAGGGCTCAGTTTCTTGATCTGCCCATCGTGCACGAAGAAGAGGTTGATCGCGTCGTCATCAAGGGCTCGCTGGCGATCGGGGACGCTCTCGCTGATCACAAGATGTTCGACGTGGTCGAGTTTCCGCTCGCGTTCAATCTGACGCTTCAATTGCTCGAGGTTTG
>CALMET010000153.1 GCA_937863195.1 uncultured bacterium | reverse complement strand
CGATTCGATGCGGGCTTTTTGGTAGTCGGCGAGTTGCGTCCAAAGTACGACAGTCGAAAGGGAGAGAACGATGGGGAGAATAATAATGGCGCGGCGGGGGAGTCCGGCAAAAAGCGACATCCCACCCCAGATCGCAAAGAGCACCATCGCCGAACCAAAGTCAGGCTGCAATAAAACGAGTCCGGCATAAAACGCGGTTGCGGCAAAACTTAAACCAAAATCACGCCAACTTAAGCGTGCTTTACCTCGGCCGGCAAAAAAAGCGGCCAAGTAACAGGCAAGAGACATCTTGGCGACCTCAACCGGTTGAAACGAGAGTGAGCCGATGCGAAACCAGCCTTGCGTGCCATTGACGATGCTGCCAAAAAGCAAAACAAGTATCAATAAAGCGGCGCCGGCTAAAAACAAGACAAAGCCAAATGAACGAAGTTGCCGGTAGTCTAAAAAGGCAAAGATGGCGATCAAAAAAAGACCAATACCCACGGTGGCGAGTTGTTTATAAAAAAGAAAGAGACTAGGTGGATCTTGTGAAATACCAATCCCATAAATCGCAATCAAACCAACGGCCGTTAAAGCCGCCATGCTGGCAAAGAGTATCCAGTCGAGCCGTTCAAGATAGTCGAGCAATAAACGCATGACATGAGGATGCGCTGGCGGTCTGCCAACGTCAAGAAACGATTATTCGGTTGCAGGAGCAATATAGGTGTCGGCGTTCAGGTAGTTGATGCCGGTTTGGACAATGGTTTCGGTAATACCCGCTGGTTGGTCAAACCATTGAATATCAAAGGGGGCTGTTTCGCCTGCATAGAGGCGGTTTTTGGTGATTCTTGTTACGGCTGCCGGTGAACCTCCACGCAAGAGCACGACGACAAATTCAGGGTCATAATACCCATAAGCGGATTTATTTGTGACGGTAAACGTTGAGCGTCCAACTACTTGGGAGCCGACGGTTTGGTCACGGGCATAAACAATGTCACTTACAACAGGTTCGCGAAAAGAGAGAAAAGATTCGAGGGATTCGCCGATTTGGTCTGGAGTAATGCGCTTCCAGTTCAGATTTTCGATGATGAGTTCAGGTTGGGCGCCGGCACTTGTGATACCAGGTTCGGCCAAGAAGCGGCGGCTATTAGGCAAAATGAATCCGCGGCGGGTGGCGGTGCGTTGGCTACCGAGAGCGAAGGCATAGTCAAACTCCGCCCACCAGACGTCATTGCTATTTTCAATTTCAACAAGGGCATCAATACGGCCATCAGTATTAGAGAAGGTGACGATGTCGGCCGGACGTAACGGAGTTGGCCCTTTTAAAAAGAGTGGTGCAAGAGCATTTTGATTTTGTAGGATACGACGCGGGATGCGTGACTCAACCGGATAGGAGATGGCATAGGCGTCGAGCAAGCTCCAAAGGACAAAGGCCCAGAGAATACTCGCGATACCGATGAGGGTGCCGTAACCGACGCGTCTCAAGAGCGTGCGGTTGCGTACCCAAAAAGAGGCTAATTCAAGGTCACGGTCAGAGAGGGTGCTCCCAGTCGAATACTCGGCAGACATGAACGTATTATAACACACGTTCGCCCCCAGACGACCCTTGACGAAATAGGTCGACCTGACGGGGGTTTTGAGCTATGATAATGCCGTTCTCTATGGCCAAATCTACTGACGAGCAAAAGAAAAAAGGTTCTTACGGCGCCGATCAAATCTCGGTGCTCGAAGGCCTTGAGCCGGTGCGCAAGCGCCCTGGCATGTATATCGGTTCTACGGGACCAGATGGTTTATTTCATTTATTACGTGAAGTCGCGGATAACTGTTTTGATGAAGCGATGGCGGGCCACGCCGACGAAATCATCATCAAGCTTTTGCCTGGTGATCGTGTTTCGGTTTCAGATAATGGTCGCGGTATCCCGGTTGATACGCATAAGCAATACGGTGTTTCAGCGCTTGAACTTGTTCTCACCAAGCTTCATGCCGGTGGTAAGTTCGGCGGTGAATCAAGTGGTTATAAAATTTCAGGTGGTTTGCACGGTGTGGGTGTGTCGGTTGTTAATGCGCTCTCTGACGAATTTCAAGCGATCGTTGAACGCGATGGCGGCAAATACGAACAGTTTTATTCTTGCGGTGCCGCACAGGGCCCAGTAAAGAAAATTGGTAAGAGTGACAAACACGGCACGACCATTATCTTCAGACCAGATGCATCGATTTTTAAAGAAGGCATTGGTTTTGATTATCAGCGCGTTGTCGATCATTATCGTCAGCAATGTTATCTCACCAAGGGCATTAAGCTCGTAGCTATTGATGAGCGCGAGCCAAAGCAACACGATGCCTACGCCTTTTATTTTGAAGGTGGTGTTGAATCGTATGTTCGCCACTTGAACCACAAAAAACAACCAAAGCACGAGAATATCTTCTTTGTTGAAAAACAGGTAGATAAATCAGAAATCTCGATCGGTCTTCAATATACGGATGATTACGTTGAAACGATGTATGCGTTTACCAATAACATCATCAACCCTGAAGGCGGTACGCATGTCCAGGGTTTTCGTGCCGCGCTTACGCGTGTCTTGAATTCGTACGCACGTAATAAAGGCTATCTTAAAGAAAAAGACGATAACTTGTCTGGTGATGATGTGCGCGAAGGCATGACGGTCGTTATTTCGGTGCGTTATCCAGAGCCACAATTTGAAGGCCAGACTAAGGGTAAGCTCGGTACGCCAGAAGTACGTGGTGCCACCGAATCTGTTATGGGTGAAGCGTTTGCCACCTTTCTTGAAGAGCATCCAAAAGATGCCGAAGGGATTATCGGTAAATGTGTCCTTGCACAACGTGCTCGTGCCGCTGCTCGCGCTGCTCGCGATACCGTGATGCGCAAGGGTGCGCTCGAAGGTCTTACGCTCCCTGGTAAGCTCGCTGATTGTTCAAACCGCGACCCGCAAAAGTGCGAGCTCTATATTGTAGAGGGTGACTCTGCAGGCGGCTCAGCGAAGATGGGACGAAATCGCGATACGCAGGCTATTTTGCCTTTGCGCGGTAAGATTTTAAACGTTGAACGCGCACGTCTTGATAAGATGTTGGCGAATAACGAAATTAAAAATCTTGTCATCGCGCTCGGTACCAATATTGGCGAAATGTTTGAGATCGGAAAATTGCGTTATCACAAAGTCGTGATCATG
>CALMET010000152.1 GCA_937863195.1 uncultured bacterium | reverse complement strand
AGCGATTACCCCAACGACGCAAACGCATCGCTAAGGCCGGGTAAAGGGCTTAGCGATTACCCCAACGACGCAAACGCATCGCTAAGGCCGGGTAAAGGGCTTTTGGCAATTCGGCGACATCAGATGATTCACCAAACAAGACACGTACTGACTCGCGAGTTGGGACAAAGACAATTTCATACGCCTCTTTTTCAAATGCCTGGCGCAAGACCGATTCAATCTCGGTATTCAATGAGCGAAGCTTTGTCTGTGTTGTTTTTTGGCGTGAGGCGAGTCCGTATTCTTCTGGAGAAGTGCCGAGCGAAGCGAGTTCATCAATAAAAATCGGCTTCGAGACGAGACAGGTACCCAAAACGGCTTGCTCAAACGTGCAACCTTGTTGCAACAAATCAACCACAAGCGCTCGCGACTGCGTATCGAGCAGCCCCTTAGACTGCATGCCATCAAGCATGCGGCGGTCGAACGAGTTCATCATGCGTCTTGGTCGCGCATCGCACAGCCCACCGTCACCGCAAAACGCGGACCCAACTCTTCAAGGACTGGTCGCAATTCTGGAGGATAGACGATGCGTGCCCATGGATTGCCGAGATAGCAATTGATATTGAGTTGTTGCGTTAAAAATTCTGGCAAACGTGGCAACAATGACGAGCCACCTGTCAAAATCATTTTTTCAATGCGATCCGTTGGCGCTTGTTTTTGATACTCGCCAATGATGTATTTGATCTCATCGAGAATTGGCTTTGCAAGGACATTCAAAATCGGGGTGAGATCACCCGTTGGGGCAAAGGTCTGCATCGATTTAATATCGCGCTTCATGCTCTCAGCCTGTTCAGGCGCGATACCCAAGGTACGGGCAATGGTCTGCGTGATGGTATTACCACCGGTCGCAATCGAACGCGTGATAAATGGAATGCCGTTTTTCACAACTAAAACATTGGTACGCAAAGCGCCAATATCAATCAACATCATGGTCGAACGGTCTTTACCAACCAACGAGCGAATCTCAGCAAAGGCCTCGGTTTCAAGCGAAATCAATTCGAGTCCCGTTTGTTTGAAAATCTCAATATACTTTGCTACGACCGTTTTTGGTGCTGCGGTTACCAATACGCGTGTCGCCGGCTTGCCTTCGCCTTCTTTAGGTTCGGTTTTGTCGATGACTTTGATATCCAAAGAAACTTCTTCGATCGGCAATGGTAAAAGTTTTTTTGCTTGCGCCATGACCATTTCTTTTAACTCTTTTTCATTAACCGTTGGCACAGACAATACCGAAGAAAAAACCGACGAAATCGGCAAAGCCGCTATCACCTTTTTTGAACTTGCCTTCGCTTTAACCACCATCTGCTTAATGAGTTCGGCTGTACCTGGCACGTCATGGATCATCGCGCGCTCTAGGCTCTCAATCGGCACATTGGCATAAGCGTAGGTAATCAAACGCGAACGGCCTTTGTCGGTCTTCAATTCGACAAGCTTAATGCCGCCATAGCCAATGTCGACACCAAGATATCCGGTCTGCGCCGGCGAAGAAGAAAAGAGACCCATAGATGGGCTCATTGTAGCACATCTGAAACAGATTATCCCCACATAATAAAACCACCCTCCTGAGGGAGGGTGGTTCGTTTATAACCCTTCGGCGGTTACGTCTTTGCCGCTGGCATCAAAGGCATAAGGCTGAATGCGATGATCGTCATTCACGAGATGCAAGTTGATGGTGAAAGCGAGCAAATCATCATTCCACTTAAGGTCGGACCAGTAAGGCAACTTGTCACTACTCATATCAAACGGAAATCCCTTCGCATCGTCCCAAAGGCCTGGTGGCACTGCTTTGGTTTCAGTTACTGTCACGACACGGTCTTTCGTTGGATTGTAAATCATGACTGAGTCTGACGGATAACCGGCACCTGAAGAACAGCCTGGCACAAAAGCCAAAACACCATTTGCCCAGACACCATAATCGGTATAGTCAGGATAATTCTTTAACGCCTTATAGGTACCTGGGCTCTCCGTATCGTAAATTGCCATGTCACGGTTCGTCATACATACACCCAAGTTACGAGTATCCTGAGCGTAAAAATTAACGATAATATCCTTGCCTTCGCCCACGCCGGGGACAGCAAAGGCTCTAAAGACGATCATATCATCCTTTGTTGTTGTGACGGTTGCCAGGGTCTTTTCCTCGACCAAGGTAGAACCTGTTGGACGTTCATCACGAACCACGACTAAATTCTTCGCCGCTGCACAAGGAACTTTTTCATCATAAAGCTTGCCATCACACATGACTTTGAACGTGAAGGTACCGGTTACCAACTCAAACGAAGCCTCAAAAGATGGGCGCTTAACCGCCGGGGTACCTGTACTGACCACATCTTGCACGGTGGTCGTAACGACGCTGTCCTGGCCAGGGACGGTATTCTGAATACGGGAATGGTCAGCCGAATTCATTAAGGTAAAGTAAACCGTTGCGATCGCAACAATACCGACTAAAGAGACAATGATAAAAAGTGGACGATTGGCGTTTGAGTTCATAAAATGAAGATAATTTAGCGTTTCTAAAGGTCAAAACGCATGACCTGTGCAGCCATGACAGCCGTCACCTCGCCTAAACAGCCACCGGCTTAATAACCCCCGTCCCCTCATCCATGGCTTTGTTTGAAAGCGCATCGGCATGCTTATTTTGTTCGCGGCGCACATGGACGTATTTGACCTTGCCAATCACCCGTTCAGCACGAAACAAGTCTTGAAAAAGCGGCACGACATTGGGATGTTTGACCTTATATTCGCCGTTCGCCTGTTTGATCAGAAGCTCGCTATCTGAATAGAGCGTCACTTCAGTGGCGCCGAGTTCACCAGCACGGCGCAAGGCAAAAATCGCCCCGGCGTATTCAGCCTGGTTATTGGTCTTTTTGCCGAGATAGACGGCATGTTCTTCGAGGACCTTGCCGCTAGCATCTTCAATAACGGCTCCAAAACCCGCTGGTCCCGGATTGCCACGCGCACCTCCATCCGTTCGAACGATTAATTGCATAGTTTTACATCCACTAAACGAAGTTCGGCCGTAACGCGGCCATTCCACTCATTTGCTGAGAGGGAGTATGCCACATCTACCCAAGAACCGGGAGCGAATTCGGCGACACGCGTCCCCAACCTAAAACCAACGCCCTTTTTGCTGGCACCGCTCTGGTCTTGTAGCTGCATGCGCAAGACATCTTTTTTTTGCCCAATCGCATCGGCTGAAATCACCAAACAACGCTTCGTTGTAAAAATCGGCACCGCATTACCCATTCCAAACGGCTCAAGATCACTTACCGCTTCGATAAGAGGGATCGAGACACTCGATAAATCCAACTCCATATCAATATTCAAAATAGGGCGCACATCTTCATCTTTCAAATTTGCCGCCGCATGCTCATAAAGCTTTTGCGTGAAAAGCGGGACATTGTCATCGCTATGCAAGGCAAAACCACAAGCCTGCACGTGCCCACCCGAACGCGTTAGTAGCCCTTCACCCGCCTCACGCACGGCAACCGTGATGTCATAATGGGCCGGTGAACGACCAGAACCAATCCACTGATCACCGTGTTTACCGATGGCAATCACAGGCTTGCCGGTAGACTCGAGATAACGACCAGCTACCAAACCTACAAGCGCCGGCGACCAATCAGGCGAAGACAAAACGATAATCGATTTTGACGTATCAACCATTTTATCCGCTTCGTCCATCATACTACGCGTGGTGTCTTGGCGAAGGCGATTGCAACGCTCTAATTCTTTGGCATAGATCTTTGCATCCTCAAGCGACTCCGCCATCAAAAGCTTAAGTGCAAGCTCGGCATGATCCATACGGCCGGCGGCATTGATGCGCGGGCCAATCGCGAATCCGACCGATTCTGAAGTGATCATCCCCGGTTGCAATCCCGCCGCTTCAAACAAGGCTAATAAACCCGGGCGTCGCGTCTTATTCAAAACACGCAAACCAAAGGTCTCGAGCACACGATTCTCGCCATGCAATGGCACCATATCGGTGACGGTGGCGATCGCCACCAAATCCAATAACCATTTTTCCCAACCTTCAGGGATATCCAAGCCGCGTTTGCGTGCTTCTTCAAGCAAGAGCAAAGAAAATTTATAGGACACGCCCACCGCCGCAAGATGCTTAAACGGATAGGTCTCATTCGGCAAACCCGGATGAATCAATAATCCGTCTGGCAAGGTTTCGCCGAATTGGTGGTGATCTAAAACGATGGTATCGATCCCCTGTTTCTTGGCCTCCGCAATTTCAACGACGCAAGAAATACCGCAGTCTACCGTAATCAAAAGTTTGGTGCCGCGATCAGCAAGCTTTGGGACGGTGCCCATTTGCAAACCATATCCTTCTTTGTCGCGATGCGGGATATAATAATCGATCAATTGACGGTCGGTATTCATACGCGCTGAAAGTTCGTGCAAGACATTCAAGACGAGTGTCGAACCTGTCACGCCGTCGGCATCATAATCGCCGTGTACCGTAATCCGTTCGCCTTTTTCGAGAGCAGAGAAAACACGCGCCACTGCCTCAACGGCATCCTTAAAAACACTCGGATGATGGAGATGCTCTTCGAATGAAGGTGCAAGAAATTGCTGTGCTTCTTCTGCCGTACGCACGCCGCGATTCCACAATAACGCCGCTGGGATGCGGGCGGTGCCTAATTGCTCGGCAACGTTTTCAGGGCAAGGTTCGGCCAATTGCCAGCGCTTTGTCATGGCCCTATGTTGCAGGTCGTGCACATAAAAGTAAATAAAAACGCCTCCCGGAGGAGGCGGCGGTGAAATTCAGGCGAATCTCACCAGGTGACGTTTGGCAACTGACTCACACCGATACAGAGCAAGATGACAAAAATCATGATCCCAACCGAGGCTTGATAATCACCCGCATCAGAAACAGCGGGCAGGCTTGGCAAAGCCTTTATCATCCGCTGTAAACAACGGGTGCTTTCTGCATAGGCAGACAATGCTCGAGCCTCATTATGTAGCTGGGTTTCTTCACAATCGAAGGCATCCGAGATCTGCTCGAAGCATCGAAACCCGTATTCGAGATATTCAGCCGCAGCAGCATTCGCCAACGGGATCATAGTCGATAACGCATCCTCGAACGCCTCTTGTGCGTCAGAACACTTTTCAACCAAGAGTGAAAAATCCACAACCGGATCGCACGTGCATCGATATTGAAAAAACGCATGAATCGCTTTTGCATAGGCGTGCTGCGACTGTGCAAAGACGTCATCCGCCGAGCGCAGAGCGTCGAGAGCGCCATCTGGCAACCCATATCGGGTGGGGTCGGCAAAGAGGGTTGATCGGTCAAGAAACAGCTTGTACCGCGCGGCATCCATAGCCTTTAACTGGGTCTGTAGCGCAACATAGCGCACATCAACCGAAGCATCGTCTTCGATCCGATAGGTCATATTCACCTCCAAAGTCCGTGACCGCGGGACTATAACAAAATACCCAAAATACGCAATAACCCCACCAGGCGGCGGGGTTTGCAGCAGGACGGGTCGCCGGTTGGCGTCCACTAGTCTTCGTTGTCGGGAGGATCCTCCCCTCGAGCGATGCGGTCGAGTTCATCGAGGTCCTCGTTGCGCTTTGCCAGCGCTGCACCGGTGGCGCTCAGGTTGAGCTGAGCCTGCAGGGTGAACTCACGAGTGCGCTTGTTAGGCGCTTGAGGTTCTTGATGGGTGTTCATGTCACCGATCATCCATGGTTCACCAGCCCTTGGCTGAGTCACTGATCGAGTCGCTGTCTACTCCATCCTGTTTCATCTGTAGCACTCCTTTCTTTCGTTTTTTGAACGAAAAGTGGCACCTCTAAGGTGCCACTGAATTACTCAAGTGTCAATCGATTTAATACTGCGCAAACGGTGCCACCATCATCATAACAGTGATAAAGGCGACGAAGCCGGCGAAGATCTTCATTGCGACGCGGCGGCGGTTTTGGAGATTGTTGGTATTCATATTGATACTGATTCTACCCTCTTCGTAGTACTTTGATAAAGGTGTCCGGCGGGATCTCAACCGTGCCCTTGCTATGCTCAAGCATACGCTTTTTACCCTTCTTCTGTTTTTCAAGGACTTTCATCTTGCGTGTCGCATCACCTCCATAGAGACCCCCCGTCACATCTTTGCGAAATGGAGCGATGCGTTCTGAGGCAATAATCTTTGCACCAACGCAGGCTTGCAACTTGATGGCGAATTGAGCGCGAGGCAATTCTTCTTTAAGGACTTCGACGATTTCTTTGCCACGGCGATAGGCTTCGCTTTCATGCAAAAGCGTCGCGAGGGCTTCAGAGGGTTCTTCGGCGACATGAATATCGAGACGCACGATTTCAGAAGCGCGATAGTCCATGAATTCGTAGTTCATCGAAGCATACCCGGCCGTAACACCTTTTAATTTGTCATGAAAATCCACAATCACTGAAGCGAGTGGGATTTCATACGACAAAAGCGCACGCGTCACATCAAGATACTGCGTGTTCTTATACAGACCTCGACGGTCTTGGACGAGTGCCATGACATTGCCCATATAGTCTTTTGGACAAAGAATATCGACTTTTACCCATGGCTCGCGGGTTTCTTGAATACGCGAACGATCTAAAAACTCTGCCGGAGATTTAACGAGCATTTCGGTACCATCGGTTTTGGTGATTTCATAACCTACGGATGGCGTCGTGATAACCACGTCCATATTGAATTCACGTGATAGGCGTTCTTGCACGATTTCAAGATGCAACATCCCCAACATACCGGCTCTAAAGCCAAAGCCAAGC
>CALMET010000151.1 GCA_937863195.1 uncultured bacterium | reverse complement strand
AAACGCGCCAAGTCCGAGCCAGGTGCGGGATTGGATGAAGCGCGTGAGTCCATACGCCCCAAAAGGCACCACCGCGAGCGCTAATGCATTGAAGTAGGGATAAGGTCCATCAACGCGTTGACCTCCTGTTAAAACGAATTCAATCACTCCCCACATCGCCAAAGCGATCACGCTACCAAAGATGGATGCATCAAGATCTTCACGCTTTACCTCACGACCAATCGTGACCGCAAAAACAAAAAACACTAAGACCGGCTCAAGCACATAGGCACGCCATAACCCCAACCCTTGAATCATCACTGGCGACCAAAGCGCCGCGGCCAACGAAGCAACCCCAAAAGCCACGAGCGGATACCGTATGCCCTTTGCCTTCTGCCATGCCTCCAGCCAGCCCTTGAAGCCATAGATCGCGGTAAACACACCAAGAATGACCAAGACACCGATCTCGAGCACCGTGGTCGGCACAGGGCCGAGCTTGAAGCGCAATAGATAGGCCGGCAATAACCACGGCAAGGCGAGCAAGAGCCAACGCAAGACGTTCTTCATAACGAAAGACTATGTCGGTCGGGGCTTTTCGGCAAGCAGATGAAGCGGTAGGGTATGCCCATGATTACCAAAGACCAATTGCGCGCCATGTGTTTTAAGGAGGACGGTGCCGTGCGTCCTAAAGCCGAGTGCCGTGCCGAGATGATTAACAGATTGATCATCGACGAAATGATGGACATCGACGAAGCCGAGGACCTCATCGATAAATCCCTGCGCGAATTTCATTTGTGGGGCGAACCGACTCTTGAAGAGCTACTGAAAGACTGAACTTATCCCTCCCCTTCGGGGTTTCCCTTTTCAGGTGTGAAAAGGGAGTTAAGGAAAAATATATTGTTGAATATCCATATCCCCTCGTTCACGAAGTGAAAGAGGTGCCGAGCACAGCGATGGCGAAGAAAGTGGATAAAAAAATCTCCGGCAAGCATGGGCCCGGAGATTTTTTCGAGGATATTATCCTCTGGCTCTCGCGACAAACCGTTGTAGAAGTTTCTCGCGAGAGTCAGATGACAATTCGCGAGATCTACTGAATGTACTGAACGAGGTCGGCTCGATTCATGTCTATTTCTTACGGCTATCGCGTGAGAACGTCAAACGGCGAGCAGTGGATAACTTTTTTACAGCTTCTTTATGCGATACACCGCGCTGATCTCGTCTTCATACACGCGCTCAAATCTTGCATCAATTTTGAGCGCTTCTTCAAAGGCCTTTGCACGACTTCGATCAACGAATACGGCGCTTGAATGCATTTCATTTACGATGACGTCATACGCAGTACTCGTAGCTTTGCCATAGGTAAGATCATTATATCGATCTGATAAACCTGGATTTTGTGCAAGTAAAAACGTCGGATCTAAACCAGCAACATAACGGATGTCTTGATTCTGTGCCCAGAGTAACGGCATATGTGACCAATCAGAATGAAAGAGTCGCTCACCTGGTTTTACTTCTTGGCGAATCGCCTCCATAGCACCAGCGTAGTAATCAAATGATTTTCGAAAGACATAAGACTCATGAAGCGAGACGCCGCGTTGCACCAAAAGAACCGTCCCTACGATACCAATAACCGCACCGAGACGCTTCACCCCCATCCCATCAAGTGTATCCTTCCACGTCTTTTGAAGATCGACTTGATGAAAAAGCTGCGCAACAAGGATGGTGATCAATGGAGCGAGATATTCGATAAAACGCGCGCTCTTTAGGGTAAGAGCGAAGATAAAAACGACAGGTACCGATATCATGACAACATATCTCATCGCCATAATATTTGGCGACCTGCGTGCAACAAGCATCCCCAAGGTAAATACCCCGAGCGCGACAACAAAAGGCAATAACCATCCGGCCAAAACAATTGGCGCGGGTCCATACCATTCATTACCCATCACAACACGATCATACGGCGTCGCAATACTCACTTGAAAAAGTTGCACCTTCAAAAATCCCCACAACTGCGCGCGATAAGGGTGGACGGCGATACCGAGCACCGTACCTGTGAGCGATGACCCAAACACGAACCAACCTTTTAACCACGTTTTGTCTTTTAGAATCTTCGCAACTGGCACGGATTCAATGCTCCAAAGCGCGAGTGCGTGACCGACGATTAATGCTCCTTGCGTTAATAACAATAAAGGCCAACCGGCATGTGTTAAGACAAAAAGTGTACTCACAATAAATGCCAAGAGCGGCAAACCGGCCATCACCGCGGTGACGCCAAGCATAAATAATGACACAGCAAGCGGCGAAGCTTTGCCATAAGACAAACGCGCCGTCATCGCTGGCAATGTTGCTAAGACCAAGGTCCAAAAAAGCGGCGCGGGTGATTTGAGCACCTTTAAGCACCACGCAAATACCGCACAAAAGACGAGTGCAAAAACAACCGCGGCGATTTGTCCACCGGGTAATGCGCCAAAGACCGCGACAAATGGCATTAATGCGGCATGAAACAATACGTGCTGATTAACGAAGGGTTGTGCAAATGAGGTGAGATCCAACCAAGCAAACTCATGAATCAGTCCTTGCTTCAACATGATCGCCGCCATAGTCGAATGATAAAAGGCATCCGGATCAGCGAAACCGCCCCAAGGCTGAAAGGCGACAAACCATGCGATGAGTACCACGGATAGTCCCAATCGACGCACCCAGGCATGACGAAAGAGTGAAAGGATCCACGACATAGATAGATGGCATCATGAAGCAAAAACAAGAAACGAAAAAGCCCCATCAGATGACAGGGCTCATTTCAGTGTTCTGCGTGAGCAGAAAAAAAGGACTAGGGACAACGCCCACGCGAGCGCATGATCTCTCGGATAGGATC
>CALMET010000150.1 GCA_937863195.1 uncultured bacterium | reverse complement strand
TACCAGATATGTCGGCACTGTTTGACAAGAAATATTAAAATGCCTATGGTGAGACGGCTTTCGTCACGTAAAGGGGGCAGAATGGGTTTACCGAATGATACCGAGGACAGCCAATCGTTTGTGAGATCCTATCCGAAGAGTAGAGTCATCTACGTAAAAATCGCGGGGACCATGGATCTCGAGACCAATGAATATGTCGCTCGCGAATGCGCCAATATCGTGAAGGTGAATGGTCCTTGGACGGGTATCGCCGATCTCGTCTCGATGAACGGATTCAACTCCAAGGGAACGGGCGTCTGGCAAGACGTTTTCAAGACCATCAAGACGAATATAGATCGCGTCTATATCGCGACGACGTCTACCCAAACGCGCATGGTCACCCAGGCTTGGGGATTCTTTGTCTCAAAGAAAATCTATGCCTTTGATACGGTGGATGCGATGGTCGAAAAAGCAAAAACCGACCTCTACCTACCCGAAGACATCCTGCTGAAACGCGTACTCCCCATGAGAAAGCGCCTGGTCACCATCTGATACCACCCGAGCCCTCGGGTGGCTTTTCTTTGTCATTTTAAGCAATAAATGCTAGCCTCCCGGCATGATTACCTTCGTGAAAAGCGGTACCACACTCGAACACCTCCCCAAGGGCAATCACCCACAGATTGCCTTTATTGGCCGTTCGAACGTGGGCAAGTCCTCGCTAATCAACCATCTCGCTGGCCAAAAGCAACTCGCCCACTCCAGCTCAGAACCAGGTCGCACCCGCACCCTGAATATTTTTGATGTTGATAAGCGTTATTTTTTGATCGACTTACCAGGCTATGGGTATGCCAAAGGCCGCAAAGCCACCGGTTATATTTTTGACGACATAATCGGCGGCTACCTTGAAGGCAGCAAAAACCTCAAGCTTGTCTTCGTGATCATCGATGCGCGTCTCGGACCAACCGAACTCGATCAACAAATGCTCACCTTTCTTCAACAGCAGCGATTACCATTTGCGATTATCGCCAATAAGATCGACAAGCTCACCCATTCAGAAAGAATCGCTCTCAAACGAAAGCTTGAAGCCGGTTACGATGGACTTCCGGTCATCATGCACTCGAGCACGAAAACGATGGGCAAAGGCGATGTCCTCGATGTGATCGATAAATATCTTTTGCGAGAACACGCATAAAAAAATCCCGACACAATGTCGGGATTTTTTTATGCGGAAGCTTCTTTTTTATCGGCGTAAAAACGCATGCCTTGCACGAGTTTCTCCGGAAGGTCCGCGTGGAACTTGCGATAGTAGGCGGCAAAACGATCGTCTTGCACATACATGTCGGCGAGACCGCGATAGATCTCCATCGAACAGTCATAGAAGAAGTTGATTCCTCCAAAGTGCTTTTGGACGAGTG
>CALMET010000149.1 GCA_937863195.1 uncultured bacterium | reverse complement strand
TCAGTTTTGGTTATTTCATAACCCACGGATGGCGTCGTGATGACCACATCCATATTGAATTCACGCGACAAACGTTCTTGTACGATTTCAAGATGCAACATCCCCAACATACCGGCTCTAAAGCCAAAGCCAAGCGCTTTTGAATGTTCTGGTTCAAAAACAAGCGCAGCGTCATTCAACTTTAACTTCAACATCGCATCGCGCAAACGCTCATACTCATTGCCTTCTTCAGGAAAGATACCGGCATACACCATTGGATGCACTTCTTTATAACCAGGCAACGCCTCAACACCAGAATGCGGGACGGTGATGGTATCACCAACACGAACGTACTCAATCTCTTTGAGACCTGTCACCACATAGCCAATATCACCCGCTTCAATCACGCCCGAAACAACGCGGTCGGGTTTGAGATAGCCGATTTCAAGCGCTTCACCATCACCATCGGTGGCGATGAAGTGGATCTTGGCGGTTTTCTCGAGCTTACCATCCATACAACGCACAAAAGCGATCACACCTTGGTAATCATCGTACTTTGAATCAAAAATAACAGCACGAAATGGCTTGTCGCGATCACCACGTGGTGAAGGCACCTGACGAATCACTTCTTCAAGAATAGTTGGCACGCCCTCGCCGGTTTTGCCAGATGCGGTAAAAATTTCTTCACGCTTGCAACCAATGAGTTGCATGAGTTCATTGGCACGTTTCTCAACATCGGCATTTGGTAAATCAATTTTGTTGAGCACCGGGATAATCACGAGATCCTGCTCCATCGCGAGATAGAGGTTGGCGATGGTTTGTGCTTGTACGCCTTGCGTCGCATCCACCAAAAGAATCGCGCCTTCAACAGCGGCAAGTGAACGTGAAACTTCGTAGGTAAAATCAACGTGGCCAGGCGTATCGATGAGATTAAGTTCGTATTCGATGCCATCTTTGGCCGTATAGCGCATGCGCGCCGGCTGAAGTTTGATGGTGATACCGCGCTCACGCTCAAGGTCCATGGTGTCGAGCGCTTGGTCTTTCATCT
>CALMET010000148.1 GCA_937863195.1 uncultured bacterium | reverse complement strand
ATGGTGATATCGCCTTTCGTAAGTGCCGCAGCAACAGCAAATGTCCCAACCTCTAACATATCTGGCACCACATGCCATGCCTGGCGCGGAGCTTTGAGTGAACCAACGCCCTTGATCTCAAGCTCATGCGAACCGATGCCTTTAATTTTTGCGCCACACGCCACCAAGAAACGGCAGAGATCTTGCACATGCGGCTCAGCAGCTGCAAGACGAATAGTCGTCGTGCCTTTTGCAAGACTTGCTGCCATGATCAAATTTTCTGTCGCTGTCACGCTAAACTCCGGCAGAATGATGTAGGCGCCTTTGAGGCCCTTGGTCTTCATTACATATTCATCTCCGTCTTTATCTGGTTCAATCGTCGCGTCCAGTGCCGTGAGAGCAAAGAGATGCGTGTCGATCGGACGATTACCAATCGTACAACCACCCGGTTCTGAAACAGCCACTGATTTAAAACGCGCCAACATTGGTCCTAAAAGTAAAATCGAAAAACGCATGCGCTTCATCGCGACCTTATCGAGCTTTGCAGGATTAATGGTCTTGGTATCAATGGTGAGCTCATGCTCCCCCGTCCACTCGACCTTGGCGCCCATGCCGGCGATGATATCCAACAATTGCTGAAGATCGCTCAAGCGCGGGACATTCTTAAATTTCACGGGACCCTTTATAAGCAAAGACGCCGCAACGAGTGGCCCGATCGCGTTCTTTGCGCCTGAAATAGACACGTGGCCGCTTAAGCGGCGGCCGCCTTTGATAGCAAATTTCATATTGGATGGAAAAAAGTGTATCCTCTAGCCATCACCATGTCGAGATCTCGCTATAAGCCGCCTTTTCACAGGCGCATTATCCCTTGGGTTTTTGCGATTGTTTTTGTCGTACTGGCACCGAGTCTGCTTTTTTATACGGCCGGCTATCGCCTCAATCCAAATAAGCGTGTCATTGAACGTAATGGCACCCTTATTTTAGACACGACCCCTGGCAATGCCCGCATCTTTTTAAATGGCCAAGAGCATCCAGATAAAACGGCTGCCACGTTACAGAATGTCACTCCAGGGACCTATCAAGTACGCTTTGAACGCCAAGGTTATTACCCTTGGGAAAAGCGCCTCGAAGTAAAAGCCGAGCAAGTCACCTTTGCTAACAAGATCTATCTTTGGCGCCAGCTAGAACCAAAGCTCCTCGCAGAGACAACAGCCGCCCTGCTCTCGCGCGCGCAAAAGAAACAACGCTTCATCATTACCGAAAACGCTGGTAGCAGCTCAACGGTTCAGAGCTTGCTCGTTTTTGATAATGACACGCTTTCACGCCGCATCAACCTACCAGCCTCCACGACTGTTTCAGCAATCGAATGGAGCACGTCGGATGATGCTATTGTCGCAAGCACTGAAGGCGATGGCTATTGGGTAGATATTCGTTCTACAAACACGCAAAATAATCTTCCACCTGGGACCTATCGTTGGCATGATGATATCGTCACCGGCCTAAATCCAGAACGCCGTTATTCATTTGACCCGCGTAGCAAACAACTTTCGAGCATCGTCACCGCGAGCGGCACCGATGAACTCGGCCCTGCCTCGCTCATGAATGCCACCGGTACCACCGAACAATTACTGAGCTGGAACAATGACCTTAACCGCGCTTTTTCATTACCTCGCGGCCAGTGGCAGATTCACAGCATCCAAGGCGACTTTATTTTGCTTGAAGATGGCCTAAGGTTGCTTGCCGTAAAGAACAAGAGCTCAAATGCACAAGAAAGCTATGGCGTTATTCAATCATGGCTACCGGACGCTGAAATCCCAACCGCGCTCATTATCAATCAGAATGAACTCTGGCTCTGGCAAATCGACCAAAATCCTGAACTCCTTATTCGCAATAGTGAAGCGTTTGTACGAGCTGATTGGCATCCACAAGCTGGCACGGTTTTTTATGCCACAAAGACCAAGGTCCTTGCCCTCGAACTCGACAATCGCGACGGCCGCCAACGCACTGAACTTGCAACCTTTGAGAATATCCAAGATCTCGCCACCGTTAATGACAGACTAATCATTCTTGGTACCAAGGATGGTAAGACCGGTGTTTGGAGTTTGGGATTGGAATAAACACGCAAACAAAAAAGCCGTAGACGAACGACTCTTTTGTCGTTGCGGCTACGGTCAGAGACGATAGACTTTTTGTTTAATTAGTTCTAAATCCTCCAGCGTTCACATCCCACCAATCGGGCTCCGGGTCTACGCGCTTCAGCCGCTTTAGTTCCTTTGTCTCAAGCCAGAAGAGACCGCCATCTGGAGCGAGCTTTTTTGATGAGTGGTCCTTGTTTACCATGTTTCGAAGTGATGAGCTAAGATCTCCGAAGCGTGCCCAGCTATATAACGCATGACCTTTGTCGCTAAGGCAGTAACGCACAATAACGTCACCCAGTGGCTCCGGACCAACGATGACAATTACCGAGCCTTTTAGCAGTCGACAATAAGCATTACGATAATGATGAGCCGTAGTTTTTCCCCGTGTGACTGAGATGTCCTCCTGAAGATTGGAGTAGTAATCCCTTCTGAGCAAAAACCGATCCCCGATTTGATAGGCGGATCCCTCTTTGAGTAGACCTCTCGGCATTTCACGGTACGGATCACTTAGCAAAGGAAGAGATTTTGGCACCTTTCGCCAAAAGAAGAGCCTTCGCAGAAGGTGCGAGAAACGAGACATGTCACCTCTTAGGTTAGAAGTCGAAAGAGCCACATCGTCTTAACGTAATAAGATACAATCGTCAATCGTTATCGCAAACAAAAAAAGCCGTAGACGAACGACTTTTTCTGTCGTTGCGGCTACGGTCAGTCATTGAGACGGGTCATCTCTGCCAATTTATCGAAGGTGATGAAAAATGGCACCCCATCAAAAACCCTCGTTACTACGGTCACCATCTGATCACCAACGTGGTTGATGACCAATCGCGAACCCTTCAAGAGCCAAAACTGAGGCAACTGATAGTGATCATCCGATTCAACGGCAGCGCATGCGAGCAGATCTTCGTTCAAAAGAAATACTTGCGAGACATTGTAGACCTCATCGTCGGACTTCTCCCGCCGTACACACCAGCCCCTCGGGATAATACGGTAGGGATGGATTTTTGATGGTACTGTGTCGGGCTTCTCTCGCCGACAGAAGAACGTCCAATAGCACGCCTGCAGAAAGCGAAACATAGCACCTCTTTAGCAAGAAGTTGAAAGGACTGCGATGATATTTATCGCAACCAAACAAGAGCGTCAACTAACCAAGAGCTTTTCGAATATTCTCTGCCACTTCTTTCGCTTCACCTTCTGCATAGTCCATGCCTGGCCAGTGGGCAAAACCGTCGCCTTCAAAACGTGGGATAATGTGAACGTGGGTATGAAAAATAACTTGCCCGGCAGCGGCGCCATTGTTTTGGATGAGATTAAACCCCTGCGCTCCTGTTGCCTGCATGACGGCAGCAGCGACCTTTTTAACGGCAATCATGAGAGCAGCAAGCACCTCGTCTTGGGTATCAAGCAAGCCTTCTGAGTGCTGCTTTGGCACGACGAGCACATGACCTTTGTTGGTTGGATGGATATCTAAAAAAGCAAAGACGTTTTCATCTTCATAAATCTTTTCTGATGGGATTTTACCAGCGATGATATCAAGAAAGAGTTGGGTGTTTTTCATAGGAGTGAGCAATGATTAAGAGCGAGACTGAAGCGAGTGCGACGAGAACGGCGAGCGCGTGCATCCCACTCCCTAATAGGAGCGCCGAAGCAAGAATGAGAATACTAATGAGTATAAGAGCGAGCAAAATAGCCCCTGCAAAAGAACCTTGGCCCCGAGTAAGCAAACTAAGCCCAAGTACAACAAAGGCCAAAACAGGCAAAGGCACATACGGTAGCACCGAACCCGGCAATAACCACTCGGCAACGGCAAGCAACACACAAACAACAACACCACCCTCAGCGAGGGCGCGAATAAAGAAACGCAAGAGATTCATCATCGACATATTACATGGTACGCAAACGCTGATAGGCACGTCGCGCTTCGGCCTTCAGGGTTTGTAAGAATTCTTGGGCGTTTAAGGATGGTCGCACATAACTCAACTGCACCGCGCGGATATCAAAAGCCCCAAGACGGTATTGCAGGCCAGGGAGGCCTAGGGCGAGTTTTTGTGATTCAGAGGTGTCTGGCAAGGTGAAAGAAGCTTTGACGCGATACCAGTCATCTCCGAGGTATTGCGGAGCGACATAGGGGGTGCGGATGGCTACGATGCCCTCTTCGGTTGGCTTGGTGTCAGCGGTGAGGCGTCGCAAGGCGGGCGCAAAGGCGGCTTGAGCGTCGACGGCAAAAAAACCATCCCCCACCATACGGACATTGCTGATCGGCTGGCTAACGGTTGCCCAAGGTGCGCTCATGTCGGCACTCGCGCGAGCCATCGCATAAGGCGTATGCGTTTTATCTATTGCTTGTGTCGCTGAACCAAAACTTACCGTCTGCAATGAATCCGCATGACGGACTTCGGCGGTCATGTGCTGCGAGTTTGTCAGCCATGAAACCGAGACGCGACCTTCTTTATAGCCAACGGCATCACCTGGATAAAAGCGCGGTCCAACCACCCAACGGCGTACCGGCGAATCGATGTGACGGATAAAGAAATCATCGTCCGCTTGAAAGGTGAGGCGATAAACGCCGTCCGCCAAGTTATTGGCGAAGATGCGTTTTTGAAAAGGTTGGCTCATCTTGGCATCTAAGGTGCCGCTTACTGATACAGGCTCCGTGACTAAGACGTCATCCCCTTTTCGCAGAATAAAGGCGCCGACATTTTGCGTACCGGCACGGGCGCGATTGGCGTCTTGCAATAAAAAGGTCATGTCGATTTGACCATTCACCGGGACAAGCCAAAACTCATGCGTCCCGCGCAAGTTGATATCGACCGAACGCGGCAATGGCACGCTATCGCCTAAGATGAGCTCCGGAGAATCCGAGCCCCAGACGAGCACGCGCTGGGCATCTTTTGAAAGCAGGTCCGATGGCAATCCGTCCTCACGAATGAAGCCATGTGCACCCTGATATTCGGCCTCCTTCCATCCATCAATCAAGGCCTGGCTAAAGAGCGGTTTATACTCAAATTGAAACGCTTCTTCATCGCGAAGAATACCAAGCTCAGCGATAGGCTGATCTTTAGCGCGAATATCGAGCGAGACATCGAGACGGTCAAATGGCCCAGGCAAGCGCACCGTCGTATAAACGGGTTCAGAAACAATACGTTGACCCGTCCAACCATCGGGCTGTTTGCCCGGCGAGGTCACGCGCTCGCCTGGCTGAAAGGGGTAGAGCCAAATACTTTTGCCATCAAAAACAAATGAACGCTCAATACGGCCACTCGGAGGAAATTGTTGCAGCAAGACAATCGCAATAATGCCGGCGCAAGCTGACCAGGCAATCAAGCGCACAATGACACGCGCAAAGAACGGGATCTCACTCATGGCAGATGGCGTATACGGTACAATACATGGCGATCAAAAGCGAAAAGCTCTTCAAGTTGTAGGCCGTGGTTGCGCCATTCGTCGCGTTGTTTTTGGTTGAGTGGACGCGAATAGAACGCTGCCGGTACCTCTATCGACTTCAACAATCTTGAGACTTCGGGCAATGACGGCATTGGGGAGACAGCTTTATAGGTAGGAAAGAAGATCTTATCAGAACGGTCTGAAAAAATAATGGACTCTGCTGGCATGACCTGCTCGGTTTTTGTACGCGTTTGGTCATTAAGCCGCGTTGATTGAATCACGGCCAAAACGGATTCATCATCGCCAAACGCCCCACGATAAAGACCAAAGCTACATAACACGAACGCGATTGCTAGGACGATCTTCTGTGGTCTCCCCTTTTCGACGCGATCATAGAGCCACGCGATTGCCCAGCCTGATATGGCCGCAACAGGCAAAAGATAACGTAGATACGAATTACCGACGGTGACAGCACCGACGCGTACGTGATCGGTATAAAGACCGTTGCCATAATAAGCGGCTAATAATCCGAGTCCAAGAATGGCGGCGATGAATCCGTGATCAGGTGAGGCGAGTTCACGTAAAACGCTTTTAAGTTTTCGGCGATACTTCCAACAGACTTCGGCCCAGGGCTTGAGATAAAGCCCGGCTACCCCGATTAGCAATACCGCCCAAGGCAAAGCAAAGCCAAAACCAAACGAGCGCAAATTCCACCAAACGTTTCGGGGATGAAAGCCGAAGGCGAGCAGGCGCACGGCTGAACTCCCCGCCCCTTCTGAACCCCCTGCCCCCACGCTTGTGGGGGTACTATTATCTCGTAAAAAGTAGCCGACACTCCAAGGTGCGCCATAGGTGCGCCAGGCGAGAATCCAGACAGGAAGGAGAATGACACCCATGCCTGTTACTACTGCAAGAAGTTGCTTTCGCGTTGGATGAAGTTGCTTAGTATAGGCCACCGCTCCCAACCAAGGTAAAACCCAGAACAGTTCAATCGGGCGAATGACGCAGATAGCAGCAAAGAGTATACCGATAACAAACTCGCGCCAATAGTTTTGATAGATCTTTTGCTGATCACTTTTGGTATTCGATAAAAGATCCGCCTTCAAGAAGTACGTGAGCCAAAGTGTTGCCGCAAGTATTGGCGGATTTGGAAACAAGCTACGATTGAGATAGAGAAAAAATGCGGGATAAGAAAACAATGTCAGTGTTCCAACTAATGAAGCTGGGCGTGAAAAGCGCTTTCGTAATAGCACATAAAGCGCTGGTACACTTGAGGCAGCAATGGCGATCGACAACCATTTTGTGAAGGCTGTCCCCGTAATCAATATGAACACCGAAAGTATCCAAGGCCAACCAATGAACCCAACAGGCACAATCCCCTCACCTTGTGACACCCAACTACGTGGATGCAACCACCCTGCCTTTGCAGCCAATGGCTCTGGCATTCGGGCTGAATAGCTCTGAGCGATATCTTGAGCGGTGACCAAGACCGCCGTCTCGTCTGGGGATGAAAGCGTCTTGCCCCCAAACCATAGCAAAGACGAGCCGACCAGCCAGGCGGCAGCAAAGAGTCCCCAGGCAATTACCCGGTCCTTCTTGTTCTCGGAGAGAGGCATTTATGTTAACCTTAACCCATGAAACGGTATTTTGTCATTCTTACTGTCTTGACCCTCCTCGCGACCCAAGGCGCTTCGCTCATCAACCCTGCCCTCGCGGCCGGTTATGAAATCCCTGCCGCTGATCTAGAAGCTGGCTTTGATCCAAATGCTATCCTAACGGATGATGATATTTTTGATGTAACGCGCATGGACCTCGCCTCTATCCGAGCGTTCTTGAAAGCACGCGGCTCGTTAAACACGATCAAAGTCATGGATACCGACGGCATCGAAAAAGAACCTGCTCAGGTTATTTGGCGCGTTGCAACGACGTACAAAATCAATCCTCAATACTTGCTGGTTCTATTACAAAAAGAACAGAGCTTGGTAGAGACAAAAAATATCACCCAACGCGCTCTTGATTGGGCTACGGGTTTTGGCGTGTGTGATGCCTGTGCCAAAGATGACCCTCGCATTCAAGACTTTAAGGGCTTTGCCAACCAGGTCGAATATGCCGCCAAGCAACATCGCGAACGCTACTACATGCAGCTGCTCGGCAAAGGCACAACGATCTCAGGTCACGCGCCAGGCAAAACCGTTTTGATTAGCGGCAGCAAAATTACGCCGGTGAACAATGCGACGGCCATGCTTTATACCTATACACCACACATTCACGGCAACCTGAATCTCTGGCGTATTTGGAAGCGCTGGTTCTCGCTTAGCTTGCCTGACGGGACTATCGCCCAATCAAGCGACGGCAAGATCTACCTCATTCGCTTTGGCACCAAAAAACCCTTCGCCTCAAAGATCGTCGCCTATAGCATGGTGGACTCAAGCAAGATCATTCAAGTAAGCGAAAGCGACTTATTAAGATATCCAACGGGCGAGGGCATCGAATACCCGAACTACTCGATCGTAGAGACACCAAAAGGCAAACTCTACCTGCTCGCGGATGGTAAAAAGCGCCTCATTAAGAGCCAGGAGGTTTTCAGAAGACTTGGCTTTATTGAAGACGACATTCTCGTTATCGAAGATGAAGAACTCAGTGCTTATGAACCCGGCGCCGATATCTCGTCAGAAAAACAGCATCCAACCGGATTATTAGCTCAAGATCCAAAAAAGAATTTCTGGTATATTCAGGATGACGTAAAGCAACGCATCGCTGACCCGGCACTCTTAGGGATCTACTTCAAAGGTCGCAAGTCAAAACTCCTCGACCAAAAAACCATCGACGCCTATAAAACAGGTGCCCCTTATACCCTGCGCGACGGTGAGCTTGTTCGCGGCGTTAAAGATCCAGCCGTCTTTGTTGTCGAGCTCGGCAAGCTTCGCCCTATCGTTTCAGGCGAAGTCTTTGAACGCGTTGGCTGGCAGTGGCGCAATGTCGTGATTGTTTCTGATGCCCTTCTTAAATCGTATGAGATTGGTAAACCATTTAGCTTAGAAACAACGCCAACGGCACCGGCCGCTGAGCCCTCTCTCGACGCCGTATGATCGTCTTTGCTGCTGTCGTTCCGCATTCGCCATTGCTTATTCAAAGCGTAGGCAAAGAACATCGTGAAAAACTCACGCAGACGCTTAAAGCCTTTGAGCAACTTGAACAAGCGCTCTATCTCGCAAAGCCAGACACCATCATGATCGTCTCGCCACATGCGCAAATGTATCCCGACGCATTTAGCGG
>CALMET010000147.1 GCA_937863195.1 uncultured bacterium | reverse complement strand
CTCCGCCAATTTGGATATCGGTACCCCCTTCGGCGAATTCAATGGCGTCGTAACAAAACGCGACCGTTAACCCATCAGCCGTTAGTCCAAAATAGTTGGATTGAATATAGGTAGAGTCAGCTTTAGCTGCAAAATAGATACTTGCATTACCGATACTTGCAAAAACATTCTGCTCGCCTGGATTACCAATCGTATTACCTGTTCCTGCATTGCTATTTTCAAATATAATTCCGTACGATGAAAACGTTGAGAGCAGATCATTTGGATAAGCGCCAAAATGATTACTCGTAATCTCGTTTAACCCATCTGCAAAAGCGAGTGGTGCATAAGCGATATTTACAAAAGAAAAACCTCTTACATGGTTTTCTGGTTCAAGAAAACGAAAACCGTATGACGAGAAGTTACCATCAAGAACAATTGGTGTGGACGTATTTGCCGGCAAGCTTGGCTGCGTTAACGCATCAAGCCTCAAGCTTTCTGTAATATCAGGCAACTGCGAACTCAACGCAATGACCGCGGCACTTAGTATGGGATTAAAATTATCATTCCCTGAATCCATACCTAAACTGTTGGTCCCGTTCGAAATTCTGAAAACGATATTCTCGGTACCGCCCGCATAGCCGTTTTGTACCAACCCCGCATTTGCCAAGGCGTTCGTGTTTGTAATCGCGCTACGTAGCGAGCCTCGGCCGGCATCATTCACATTCACCACAAGATTAAAGTTATACCCAAAGTCGACGCCCGTCATCGCACCGGTCACATCAACTAACCCATACGTCTGTGGCGCCTCTCCTCCGGCAACTAGGTCAGCAAATGTCTCGCTGCCATTATTTGCCGCATGATCGGCAAAATTCGGATAAGCTCCACCAACGGCATTTGTTACCCCCACTCCACCGCTCGTTATAAAGGTCGTCACAGGCAGTAACCCTGGGGTTGGGGCATTAAACGTACGACCAGAAGTCACGCTCGCATCAACAACGCGTACGATATATTCACCGGCGCCGGGCGCCGTCCACGTGTACTCACCCGTGATACTGGTGGTCACCGAAGTAATGTAGTTCAATGTATCACCGTCATAGATTTCAACGGTTGCATCCACCACAGGCAAACCGCCATTGCTATAAGCATTTACTCTGCTGCGACCGGCATTCAAACCAAAGTTCACGTCTTCAAACACTGTGCCACTGATTGACATCGTTGGCAGTACCGGTGTTTCAAAACGAGCAAAATTTAAGGTCGTAGCACCATCCGTGCTATTAAAATTACCACCCATGGCGCCATAATTACCCGTAACCTCAACGGCATGCACGTCGCTGTCTGGGTTTGGATCCCAAGAGTTGAGATAGACGGCAATATCAGAGACGTCGAGACTGGCAATATAGTTTCTTGGCGAGCCAAAGAAATTGTTAAAATTACCAGAGACGAATAATTCTCCGTTATCAAGGTCGAGATCAGTTACGGATACATCCGGCCAAACGCCATAAATAAGATCCGGCTCACCTGTAGCCGTGTAAAATGGGTGCAAGTAATAAACATTGGTTGGCGTAGTGTTAACTTTTGCCTGGGTAAAATCTCCCCCGATAAAAACACGAGCGTTCGCGGTATCAACAGCGATAGCCCGCACATCTTGATTCACATCAGGATCAAAAGTAGCAACAACAAAGTTCGGATCTGCTTGTGCATCAAGTGAGAGATCGACAGCCGCAATACGCTGACGAATAACCGATCCCACATCCCAGTTCACGGTTCTAAAAGAACCACCAACATAAAGTATTGAACCGTCTAGCGCGAGAGCATTAACCTCCGCATTACCATCAACAAAGCTCAATAAACCATAAGACTGTTCGACAAGTCCGTCATTCGCCAAAAAGCCAATGCCGGTATGACCTAGACTCACAAAACTATCAGAAACCAAGTTAAAGTCACCACCGATAATAATCCCTGCTCCACTGTAGGTATTATTTATAATGGTATACACGGGGCCATCGGTACCGGCGCCGATATCTTCTTCCATAAAACTCGTGTCGGCATAACCTGTCCCCAATTCTAGGGCGGCGATATTGTTGTAGCCATAATTCACACCGTTACCGATCGCCTCTGTAAAGGAACCGCCGACATACAAGCGTGTACCATCTGTTTCAAGCGCTAATACCGGGCCATTAACACCCTTATTGTCCCAATCCGTGTCAAATTGCCCGTTCGGAAATATTTTTGCTATGCGGCTTGGAGTAAAATTAGTCACGCCACCGTCACAGGTAACCGTCGTAAATAACCCACCAACATAGATCGTGCCGTCAGGCATAACCTCAATAGCTCGAACATCGCCGTTAAAATCACAATTCGGTACCTCAGGAACATCCGGCAAAGCTAAAGCAGCATCCCAAGGAAAAAGTGCCATCATCGCAAAAAGAGCGACGATCTTACGTAGACGGTTCATGAGGATAATGATAGCAAAAAAGTGCCCATGTTGGGCACTTTTTTGTGGACACCACCTATCGTTCGCACCAAGTAGCGTTTAACAATGCCTGAAGCTTATCACCCACCATCCCGCTCTTACCACCTACGATCGTGAGATTTGCTTTTTCTTCTGGAAAATAGGCCTTTACCAAGGCGTTCACATCGTTACGGGTCGCTGCATCAAAGAGGCGCGTTGGCTTTTTTGATCGTCCCAGAGCGATATTGATCGCCACTTGTAAACGCTCAACTTCGACGGCGCTATTATTCTTTGCGTTATAGACAATGGTCTTTGTCAGCAATGGGACACAGGAGATCGTTTTTTTACATACGTCGATATAGGTGTCATTACCTACGCTGTTTTGGATCTTTTTCAAGCAACCCGTGTCACACGTATTCACTATTTGTGGTTTTGGAGGGTTCTTTTGGCAATGAATACGGTTAATGGCTCGTGACGTCGTGATATAGACATAGCCCGTTGGCGAAGATAGATTCCATGGCGATAAAACATCTTTACCTAAGCCTGCTTGAAACTTCATCACGGCGCGCAATGAGGTACGGTCATAGATACCGGTCACTTTGACTTCTTTCATCCCCTTAACATCGCGCAAGAAGAGCTGCAATTTTTTAACTTCTTCGATATCGTTTTTTGCACCGTAGCGGATAAACGACTTGAGATATGGCGTACAGATACCACCTACTTCTTTCATACAAGCGTTTACCGGGTCTGGCTGAGTGGACATGATTGGTGCCTCGCTATCTGTCTCTGGAGTAACCTTTGTCGGTTCATCGGGTTGCGTCGATTCGACGATCTCTTCTGTAGTCGTTGGCACCGAAGCATTCACCTGCTGAGCTGAACCGCCGCACCCACCCGTGCCCTGATTGCATGACAAAGCACCACCACCCACTTGCACGGACGCCGGCGCGATTGGCGCGGCATCATCATTCAGGATGAATAGTTCATAAACCGCAAGAGCACCGATCATCGCATGCGAACTCGCTGAAGTGAGTGTGAGGATCACGTCTTCGTCCAATTCTGCCGACGCATCATCAGCGACATTAATCGTAATCGTCGTTGATGTCGATAATGCTGGGATTTCGGCATAGCCTGACAACGTACCGATATCTGAACCCATGACGGCGGTACCACCGATCGAATAGTCGATCCCAACAGGCAATGACGAGGTCGCATCCATGACAAGATCGATAATTACCGAGCCTAGGCCCGCTTCTAACCCGCTCGATGATGCCATAACAAAAGCCACAGCAGGCTGAATATCGTTATCACCCACCGTTAACGTATGTTGCATACGCGTACCCGAAACAGCATTTGTTGAGATGAAGTCTAAGGTAAGAATAAGGGTCTCAGAACCCTCGTAAAATCCATCATCCGCAAGTGTGATCGCAATCGTTGTGGTCGTGTCCCCTGCCAAGATCGACCCTGAACCTGACAAGCCGCCAAAATCGTCAGGCGAAACAGCAGAACCCGTAAGACTATAAGCAAAGAGCACGTCTGATGCTTCGATCGCTGACAGTTCGAGTTCAACATTTACCGTGTCATCTCCTTCGTTAGCACTGCTACCAAATGAAGTAAATTCAAGTTCAGGTGGAGGCGGAACATCTTCGCTTTGTAAGGTGATGGTATGTGTCGTGGTTGCGCCGGTAATGGCATTTGGTGTAACCGACGTTAATGACAAGACAATCGTTTTATCACTTTCAATCGTTGCATCATCAACGAGGGTCACTTGTACCGATGTTGCGGATTCGCCTGCGAGAATGGTGAATGACCCTGTTGGCGTGATGAAGTCAGCCGGATCAGAAGCCGTACCACCTACTGAATACGTGGCAACGATATCGGTGGCGCTGGTAGCGGCATTCAAGATGATATTTATCGTCGCTGTACCTGCTGTTTCTGAAATGGTTTGCGTATCCAAGACAAAAGAAACGGCAGGCGAAGGAGGAGAAAAAGTTGGTAAATTCAAGCTCGTAATCAAGGTATTATTCGTCGGATCAAGATCGCCATCATAGGAAAGACCATTGCCAACATCTGGTACCGTACCAGACACAGAAACATCTTGAAGACCGAAGCCTAGCACGTCGCCCGACGTGGTTGCATAGCCCGAGAACAAACCCGTGCCTGAATGCGGTACATTGATAATAAATGAAATCGTCGCCGTCGTATTACCGTTTAAGGTTGAAGCCCCTGCATTGAACATGCTCGTATCGGCGTCGCCATCAAATGCGCCATCAATGATGATACTTGGGTCAGACGAAACAGGAGTACTAACGATAGTGATGCCACTCACCAATGGAAAGAACAATGCACGCGAGAATTCAAGCTGTAGATTATTCAACGTATCTGAACCGTAGTTTACGAGGGTGTAGGTAAATTCAACGTCCGATGTATTATCAAAATTATCGGTTGATGAAGCCGCAAGCGCAACACCTAAAAGTCCGCCGGTTGCCCCGGACATTTCGGATGTATTTGAAGCGTTATGTGCCATAAACGCCACTTTATCGATACCGTCATGACCGTAAGCGGCGACATCAATAAAACCTGATGCGAGACCTGAACCATCAGTCATAAACGTAACCGTCGTAGCATATTGCATCAATTGACCGCGGCCAAAACTATCCGTTGAAGATGAGAAATACACGTCCATGATAATCTGCTGTGCTGCGAGGCCGGCATAGGCATAGCCTGCATAACTACCGTTCACACCGAGTGGGATTGGGTAGTTCAAGAGTCCATTCGCGCCTACATCAGCATCATTGGCATCATTAGCCGTTAGACCATCATCACCAAGATCAATCTGCAGGTCACCATTACCATAAATACGATTACGCAAGAGATAAAAACCCGAACCAGCGTTACCAACGGTGATACCGGCATCTCTATTATATGCGACGATATTTTCTTCAGCTGACACTGCGCCGCCAAAAATAAGTGTCTCAGCCGTTGGGTCATCGACGAATACACCACGAGCGTTTTGGCGAACGATATACGATGCATCTACACCGATATAGTTACCTTGTACTGTCACGGCGCCAACATCACCTGTCACACGCAAGCCATCAAGACTTGAGCTCACAACAGTATTACCTATGATAGACAACGTACCAGCATAAGCATCAACTCTAATACCGGTCCCAGCATTGCTGATCCAGTTGCTTTCATTTACCCCCAGACCACCAACGATCGCCGTATCAGCGGCCTCGCCAGATAAATAAATAGCATCAATACCAATAGACAAATTAGCAACGTGGTCAGCATAAGTACCAAAAACATTACCCTGAATAGTGGTACCGCGAGACCGTGGATTAATGATGACAGAGTCAAAATCTGTTTGGCCAAAAATATTACCCTGTCCCAAAACAGAACCGCCAATCGTCACTAGATAGGTCTGGTTCGTGCTGACATTGCGATCATTTGGGGCGATGACTGACGTCGATGTATTGGTGCCAAAATAATTTCCGTAAATTACGGTACTTGTCGCCCTAAATACCTCCACTCCGATAAAGCCAGCACCAGCGATACTATTAGCGCCCG